>CAZIRH010000390.1:0-4817 GCA_964541065.1 uncultured Solibacteraceae bacterium | reverse complement strand
GCGAGCCCGGACGCGGCGAGACGGTGCTGCTGTTCACCGAGGACCCGCACCTCCGCCGCGAGCAGCTACTGGAGGCCGCCCGCCAACTGGGCGCTCCGGAGCTGGCCATCCCCCGCCGCATCATCCACGTCGAGGGACTCCCGCTGCTGGGCAGCGGCAAGAGAGACTACGTCCGCCTTCGCCAGTTGGCCGAGCAGGCGGTGGGACAACCCGCCGGGAGGTCCTGAGGCGGTGCGCGGCGGTGCCCCTCACAGCCGCCGCGAGCAGCGGGGCTGGTATTTCTACGACTTCGCCAACTCGGCTTTCTCCAGCACGGTCGCCACGCTGTTCCTCGGTCCCTACCTGACCGAGCTCGCCAGGGCCGCCGGCGGCGCCGAGGGCTACATCTACCCGCTGGGCCTGCCGGTCGAGCCGCGCTCCTACTGGGGGTATGTGGTGGCGCTCTCGGTCGTGCTCCAGGTGCTCTGCCTGCCCGTGTTGGGCGCGCTGGCCGATTCCAGCCCCCGCAAGAAGCTCTGGCTCGCCGTCTGCGCTTACTTGGGCGCACTGACCACCATGGCCATGTTCCTCCTTGAGGGAGGTCGCGCCTACCTCCTGGGCGGTGTCCTGTTCCTGGTGGCCAACGTCAGCTTCGGCGCGGCCATGGTCATCTACAACGCGTTCCTGCCCGAGATCGCCGCGCCGGAGGAGCGCGACGCGGTCTCCTCGAAAGGCTGGGGCCTGGGATACCTTGGGGGCGGCCTGCTGCTGGCGCTGAATCTGCTGCTCTACCAGGAGGCCGGCGCGCTGGGCCTCTCCGAAGCCCAGGCCGTGCGAATCAGCCTGGGCTCGGCCGGCGCCTGGTGGGCATTGTTCACGGTGATTCCGCTGGCGACCTTGCGCAACCGCGAGCCTCTGCGCCGGCTGCCGTCTGGCGAGAACTACCTCGCAGCCGGCCTCCGGCAGCTCTTCCACACGCTCGGCCAGCTTCCCCGGTACTCGCAGACGCTGCGCTTCCTGCTGGCCTACCTGCTTTACAACGACGCCATCCAGGCTGTGATCGTGCTGGCCACCCAGTTCGGCCATGACGAGCTGAAGATCCCGATCGGCACACTCACGCTGATGATCCTCATGGTGCAGTTCGTGGCCTTTGTCGGCGCGCTCGCGTTCAACCAGGTGGCGCGCCTCATCGGGGCCCAGCGCGCCGTGATGCTGGCGCTGGTGCTGTGGACCGCGGTGCTGGTGGCCATCTATGTCTCCGTGCGAACCACCGCGCAGTTCTTCGTACTGGGCGGTGTGGTGGGCCTGATCCTGGGCGGCAGCCAGGCCCTGAGCCGGTCACTGTACTCCCGGATGATCCCCCAGGGCCAGGAGGCCGAGTACTTCAGCCTCTACGAGATCACCGACAAGGGCACAAGCTGGCTGTGCCCGCTGATCTTCGGCCTGGCGCTCCAGTTCACCGGCAGCTACCGCCTGGCCATCCTGTCGCTGATCGTCTTCTTCGTGGCGGGGCTGGCGGTGCTGGCGCGCGTGGACGTCGCCCGTGGCGCGCGGGAGGCGGGCGGCTGATCAAGGCGGCGGAGGTTCCGTCAGGGCGAAGCTCGGGTGCGGCGGCTGGTTGTAGACGACGTTCTGCCAGGCGACGGCCAGCCGATACTGACGGTCGTGCATCAGGGTGGGCAAGCGGTACCCGGTGGGAATGGTGGTGGTGTAGATGTGCAATGCGGTGTTATCCGCCGTGGGCCAGATGACTTCTTCTCGCCAGTCGCCGAGGATGTCGGCGGAAAGGCAGGGGTTGGCCTTGGTGCCGTTGATGGAGACCACCTCGGGCGGGTCCAGGAGGGTTCGGGTCACCTCCGCCTCCCAGTCCCATTTCGAGATGGTTGTGCCGTCCAGCAGCTCGCGCAAGAAGTCCCCGTCCCACCACACGCCGAAGTTCACCTGGCGGGGTTTGGCGGTGGAGATCTCTCGGGCGCGCGGGCCTTTCACCGGGTCCGGGTCGCAGGTGCTGACGTTGTACAGGCCGCCGGTCGAGCCGCTGCCCCAGAATTCAAAGCCCGGGTAGCGCGGGTCAATGTCCAAGGCGATGCCGCGTCCGATGTCGCCCGTGCCCTCGACGCCACAGATCGGTTCACCCGTGCGGGCGTCCCTGTAATCCAGGGCCTGGAACTTGTATTGGGACGGCGTCTCGTGCGGCTGGAAGACTTCCAGGCCGGGCCGCGACGGGTCCATGTCGGCCACATGCAGCGCGTCGCCGTGGCCGCGGCCCGTCGAGTACAGGCCCCGGCCGTCGTGGTCGATCGCGGCGGCCCCGTAGATGATCTCGTCGTTGCCGTCGCCGTCCACGTCCGCGACGGAGAGGCTGTGGTTCCCCTGGCCGCGATAGGCGGCGTTGCCGGGTGTGCCGTCGTCGGAATCGAACGTCCAGACCTTTGAGAGGCGCCCGTCGCGCCAGTTCCACGCAGTGAGCACCGCGCGCGTATAGTAGCCGCGACACAGCACCAGGCTCGGGCGCTCCCCGTCGAGGTAGGCGATTGCGGCCAGGAAGCGGTCCACCCGGTTGCCGTAATTGTCGCCCCAGGCCGAGACGGTCGGGCTGTCGGGATCCGCGTTGCGGGGTGGCTCGTAGAACGTGGTCACCAGTTCGGCGCCCGTGAGGCCGTCGAAAATCGTGAAGAACTCGAGGCCCGTGAGAACGTAGCCGGCGCTATTGCGGTGGTCGGCGTCGGGATCAAAGGAGGGCAGGGCCCCGTGGAAAGTGGCGGCGTTGGTGGCGACCAGAGCGCCGGTGCCGTCCCGCGTGCCGGGGGCGGTCTTCGCGGCCACTTCGGCCCGGCCGTCGCCGTCCAGGTCATAGACCATGAACTGCGTGTAGTGGGCCCCCGCCCGGATGTTGCGGCCCAGGTCAATGCGCCAGAGGCGGTTTCCGTCCAGCCGGTAAGCGTCCAGGTAGACATTCCCGGTATGGCCGGACTGCGAGTTGTCCTTGGCGTTGGAAGGCTCCCACTTCAGGATGATCTCGTACTCGCCGTCGCCATCCAACTCTCCCACGCTCGCGTCGTTGGCCGAGTAGGTGTAGGCGATGTGGTCGGGGGTGACGCCCGGGTCGGGGGGGTACAGCGGGATGGAGAGGAACTGCCGAACCGGCGAGTCTGCGGGAAGGAAGACGCAGCCGGCCTCGCCCTGCGCGGTGTTCCCCACCACGCCCAGCACGATGAAGTAGTTGTCCTGCCTGAGATCGGCGTCGCGGTCCACGAAGTACGTGCCACCGGTGAGCGGCTGCGGCGTCAGAAGCACCGCCGGCCCCACGCCGGTATAGCGGAACACGAGGAAGCCTATGGCGGGCGGATCGGTGGCCAGCAGACGCCAGCTCAGGAACACCTCTTGCGGGGCGGAGCGCACCGCCACCACGCCGCGGCCCAGTCTCTCGGCGGGCGAAACCGCAGCGTGGGCAAGCGCCGCGCAGACCAGGAGGACCCAGGCGCACGCGGTCACCGGCAGACTCGACCTCATCGCCATAGAACCCCAGAAGACCGGCGAAACTCAGTCTATCAACTCGGGGAGGACGGGGGCCTTGCGAGGCGCCGCGGGCGGCCGGCAACTATGCTCCGCCCAGGAGGGGGTTCACTACCCGGATGCCGGTCAAGCGCGACAGGTCCCGATCCGCCGACCACAGCGTCTTCACCCCGTGCTGGCGGCAGACGGCGACGATGCGGGCGTCGTGGATCATCCCGCCCGAGACCTTGCCCGCCAGCAGCGCCGATTTGAGGGTCTCCCAATAGCCCGGCATCTCACCCAATACGCTCAGCGACGGGCATTCCAGCCAGCACTCGACTTGCTCGAGCGCGTCCTTCAGGGGCGTGGGCGGCCGCCAGATCCTGGGATGGGTGACCACCGCCAGGAACTCGTGGATCGACGGCCAGGGGATGGCCCATGGCGAGCCGCTCTCGGCCAACCGGGTCACGCACTCGTCCGCGACGCGGTGCCAGGGCGAGTCTTTGCGATGCGCGTGGACCAGGATGTTGGTGTCGAGGGCGGTCATTCGCCGCGCCCCTTGTAGATCTGCTCGCGGATGGCCTCCCAGCCGCCTTCGAGCGCCAACCCCCGCCCTCCGAAGGCGTGCTTGCGCAACCGGAAGGGTGGCGCGGGGCCGCGCCCTGTCTCCACCGTCCGGCGCAGCGCCGACTCCACGACTTGTTTGAAGGACAGACCGCGCGCCGAGGCGTAGCGCCTGGCCTCTTGAAACAGAACGTCGGAGATTTCCACGGTGGTTTTCATGGCCCTCGAAAGCAGTATACCAGCTCGCTGGCCATGAGTGTATGGGCGTCTGGCCCTGCCTGCCCGTACGCCCAGCTAGGGGGTGAACTCCGCGGCTGCGATGGCGCGGGCGATGTCGTCCAGGCGCGCCTCGAGCTCCGGGCTCAGGCGCTCCGAGAAGCAGGGCGGCTCGCGGATGACTACGCCGTAGAGCGCGATCTCGGCGGGCACCGCCAGTCCCAGCTTGCGCGCCAGCGCCAGGGCCGCGCTGAAGCCCGCAGTGTGCGGGCTGAGGTGGCCGTCCGCGAGGCACTCCGGCAGCTCGATGCGGCGCACCGCGCCCACCTCGGCGTCATCATCCACCAGCGCGTCGATGATCACCGCCCGCTGGTAGCCGATGAGGGCTTCCATCACGCCGAAGTCGGAGGTCGCCAGTTCCAGCAGGTCGATATTATCCCGGTGGGGCAGGGAATCGTAGATGCGCCGCGCCGCCAGCGGCCCGATGCCGTCGTCGCCGTGGCAGGGATTGCCGAAGCCCCCCAGGGCGGTCTTCACTCTCTACACCCGCTTAGGCGAAGCCA
>CAZIRH010000389.1:0-4823 GCA_964541065.1 uncultured Solibacteraceae bacterium | reverse complement strand
GTCGGCTGTGGCGCTGGCTGCTCCGGGGCGGCCCGCGCTCAGCTACGGGCGCTTCGAGCAGTTCATCGGGGAGACGGCGGAGGCTTTGCGGGGGCTCGGGGTGAGCCGGGGCCAGCGGGTGGCGCTGGCGCTGCCGAACGGTCCGGAGGCGGCCTCGGCATTCGTCGCGATCGCTTCCTGCGCGGCCTGCGCCCCGCTGGATCCGGCTTACACGGAGAGCGAGTTTGACTTCTACTTGTCGGACCTGGGTGCCGCAGCCGTAGTGGCGCCGTCCGCAACGAAGTCTGCGGCCGCGGCCGCAGCGCGGGCGCGCCGAATTCCGATCATCGAGCTGTCGGTGGCTGCGGAGGAGGAGGCCGGCGTCTTCCGGCTGGCCGGCGGGGGCGCTTCCGCGCCCTGGGAATCGCCGGAGCCGGACGACGCAGCTTTGGTGCTGCACACCTCCGGCACCACCTCCCGCCCCAAGCTGGTGCCGCTCACGCACGGCAACCTGTGCGCCTCCGCCGTCCACATCTGCGCCGCGCTGGAGCTGCGCCCGAGCGATTGCTGCCTCAACGTGATGCCCCTGTTCCATGTTCACGGGCTGGCGGGCGCGGTGCTGGCCTCGCTGGCCGCCGGGGCGAGCGTGGTCTGCACCCCGGGATTCTTCGCGCCCAGGTTCTACCAATGGCTGGACGGGTTCCGTCCGAGCTGGTACACCGCGGTGCCCACCATGCACCAGGCCGTACTGGCGCGCGCTGCCGCCCATGGGGAGATCATCCGGCGCCGCCGGCTGCGGCTGATTCGTTCGTGTTCCGCAGCGCTGCCGCCCCAGGTGGCCTGCGAACTGGAGAACGTCTTTGCGGCTCCGGTGGTCGAGGCTTACGGGATGACCGAGGCGGCCCATCAGATGGCCAGCAACCCTCTGCCTCCCCGAGTGCGCAAGCCGGGCTCAGTGGGGATAGCCGCGGGCCCGGAGATCGCCATCCTGGGTGAGACCGGTGAGTTCCTGCCGCCGGGAGGCGTCGGCGAGATCGTGATCCGCGGACCCAATGTGACCGCGGGCTACGAGAACAATCCCGCTGCCAACCAGAGCGCCTTCTTCGAGGGCTGGTTCCGAACCGGAGACCACGGCTACCTGGACAGCGACGGCTACCTGTTCGTCACCGGCCCCCTGAAGGAGATCATCAACCGGGGGGGCGAGAAGGTCTCGCCCCGGGAGGTAGAGGAAGCGCTGATGGAGCACCCGGCGGTGGCGCAGGTCGTGGCTTTCGCCATGCCGGATCCGCGCCTCGGGGAGGAAGTGGCGGCCGCGGTGGTCTTGCGTAGCGGCGGCTCCGCCACCGAAGGCGACCTGCGCGCGTTCGCCGCCGCCCGGCTGGCGGATTTCAAAGTGCCTCGCCGGGTGGCGATCGTCAGTAAGATCCCCAAAGGGGCTACCGGCAAGCTCCAGCGCATCGGCCTGGCGGAGCAACTCGGCTTGACGGCGGCGGTCGAACCGAAGCCCGCGGCCAAGGGCCGCTCGCGACCTCCGCGGAACCCGCTGGAGCACCAACTGGCGCGGATCTGGGCGGAAGTGCTGGAGGTGCCGGAGGTGGGCATTGATGACGACTTCTTCCAGCTAGGCGGAGACTCGCTGTTGGCCACCCTGCTGGTGGTTCGCGCCACGGAGGCCTTGGGGCCGACTCTGCCTCTGCTGGACTTCCTGGACGAGCCCACCATCGCGGGCATGGCCGCCAGAATCGCGGGGCCGCAGCACCCGGTGACGGCCCCCGCAGTGCTGGCCATCCAGCCTCACGGAGGGAAGCCGCCCCTGTTCTGCTTGGGCGGACACACCGGCAACTTGCTCGGCTACTGCAACCTGGCGCGCCATTTGGGCCCGGAGCAGCCGGTGTTCGGATTGACCTGGCCAAGTGCGGATGAGGATCGTGCTTCCCACACCGTCGAGCACCTGGCTACCCGATGCATTGAACACATGCGTGCCCAGCGGGGCGAGGGGCCGTACTTGCTGGCGGGCTACTGCTTCGGAGGCCTGGTGGCCTTCGAGATGGCGCGGCAGCTCGAGGCGCAGGGAGAGCGGGTGGCGCTGCTGGCCTTGCTGGATGGCTACAACCCGGCCTGGGGCGCGACGCTGCCCCGCACGCACTGGTGGCGGCTGAGAGCAGCCTACTTCGGCGAACGAGTGGCGTCTCATGCCAGGAGGCTGTCGCGGCTGGGTTGGCGGGACAAGGCTGGCTACATCTCGGCTGCGGCGGGGAGGTTGGTGCGGAACCTGGGCCGGCGGGCCGGCCAGTTAGTCTACAATCGCCTGGCCGGTGCACACCTCGCTTTGCCTCGGGGATTGAAAGACGTGGCCTATGCCCGGAGGCGCGCAGCATACCGGTACGTGCCCGGGCCGTGGTCGGGTGCTATCCTCGGCTTCCGCTCCGGCGCCCCGCGCACAGAAGCGTACGCGGATCCGCACATGGGCTGGCGTGATCTGGCGGCGGGAGGCGTTGCCGTGCAGGAGGTCCCCGGCGACCACGCGGCGATGCTGCGGGAGCCGCAGGTGCAGTCGGTGGCCCGCGCGATCGCCGCCCGGCTGGAGGGCGTGCAGAAACCCGGCGGGCCAGCCTCGTCGGACATGGAGGGTTAAGGCAAGCCGAACCGGGTGAGGTCCTGCGGCTTCAGAAGGCCCGGCTGGACTGGATGCCGGCCGCTCCCAGCGCGACGCCCATTTTCTCCAGGGCCGACTTGTGGATCTGGGAGACCCGGCTCTCGTTGATGCCCAGCATGCCGCCGATCTCGCGCATGGTCAGGTCCTTGAGGTAGTAGAGGGTGACCACCTTCTGGTAGCGCGGGGGCAGCGTGCTGAGGGCGCCCTTCAGCACGGCCCGCAGTTGCGCCCGCGCGCACATGCTGTCCGGCCGGGTTTCCGGCTTGGCGGGAAACTCGGGAGCGGGCAGATCGTCCTGATCGTTGCGGCGCGATGAAGCGGACACGAGACCGACATGCTGGAGGTCGATCATCATGTGCCTCCAGCGGGCCACCTCGACGCCCATGCGCTCGGCGATTTCGGTCTCGGTGGGCTGACGGTGGAGGGTGGCGGCCAGGTCCCGGGTGACCGCCTCGACTTGCTTGTGCCTGCGCCGCAGGTCGCGGGAGGCCCAGTCGAGCTGGCGCAGGCTGTCCAGGATGGCCCCCTTGATGCGGTGCTTGGCGTAGCTGGAGAAGGCCACTTTTTTCTCCAGCTTGTACTTGGCCACCGCGTCGAACAACCCCAGAATGCCGGCGTGCACCAGGTCCCCAACGTCCACGTGCACGGGCAGGTTCTCGTGCACGCGCACGGCGATGGCCTTCACCAGCGGCAGATGCTCCAGCACCAGTCCATCGCGCCGGGCCTGCTGCGCCTGGTTGAACCGCTCTCGCGCACCCGTGGACATTCGCATTTCGTGAGCCTGCTCTTCAACGGAGATCTCTTGCTCAGGGCTGACGCTCGATGTCGCTGGAACCTGGCGCGTCGTAGTTTGCACGCTGATTACCACTGCTGGGATACGCGACACAGGCTTCTCTGTAATGGTCCCCGAACCCTGGAGTGGCGTGCACCCGGGTTGTTACCTACACGTGGCCGGGACTTTGCCTAACCTCGGGCATGTTCGGTGGCTCAGTACGCAGCGCGGATTGTCCCACTGCATCTGGGAGCGCCGTACCAATCTGGTAGGCCAGACCCCGTAGGGCGGTCCCGACTTGAACAGGGCGTGCCAAGGTGGAACGACCTGGCGCCGTGTCGCCGCGGCCGGCGCGTCACTGCCCGGCGCGCCCTGGCCCTCCCCCAGTCTGAGCGCCGAACACGTAGAATAGGCCTCCCGGCCTGTTGGGGGGCACGCGACACACAGGCAAGAATGCCTGTGCCACCTTGGGGCCCACCGAGAACTGGGGGAGGGCCAGGGCGCGCCGCGATTGTGGCGGCGGCGAAGCTGTGCTGTACTATGAGGTGGCGATGCGGGGCTTGACTGCTATGACCAAACGTTTCCTTGTCCCCTTGACCGGATTGCTCCTGCTGTGGCTGCCGGCCGCGGCACAGCAGGCGCCGGCGCGTCCGCCCTGGCCGGGGGCCGCGCCGGAACCCTCGACCGGCCTGGACCAATGGCTCAAGGCCGTTGACGACGTGGCCTGGCACCTCAAGGTGGGCGACATCGCCGAGATCGACAAGGTCGCCTACACCAGCCTGCCGCCGCGCCGCGAACCGAACCCCACCGCGCAGGGCGCGGGCAACCCGCTCATCATCCGCGCCTGCACCTTCATCCCCAAGAAGCTGGACCGCTCGAAGAAGCAGCCGCTGATCGTGCTGGTTCACGGAGGCGTCCACTCGAACTTCTCCACCGGCTCGGCGCACATCGTGCGGGAGTTCCTCGAGCAGGGGTACAGCATCATCGCGCCCGACTACCGCGGCAGCACCGGCTACGGAACGGATTTCTATCGCCAGATCGACTACGGCGGCCGGGAGAACGACGATGTTCTCGCCGGGCGCGACTGGATGCTCGAGAACTACGCGTTCCTCGACGCCAAGCGCGTGGGCATCGTGGGCTGGAGCCACGGCGGCTTGATAACGCTGATGAACATCTTCGAGCACCCGGAGGCTTACGCCGTGGCCTACGCCGGCGTCCCGGTGAGCGACCTGGTGGCCCGCATGGGCTACAAGCCGGAAGGCTACCGGGCGCAGTTCTCCGCGCCCTACCACGTCGGCAAGACGGCCGAAGAAGACGTCAAGGAGTATCAGAGGAGGTCTCCTGTCACCCACGTCAAGAAGCTGGCTTTCCGAAATATCAACACGCTGGAGGAATTTAAAGAAGCCGAGCGATTGG
>CAZIRH010000388.1:0-4851 GCA_964541065.1 uncultured Solibacteraceae bacterium | reverse complement strand
GCCCGCGCCCGGCTCCCAGGGCCGCCCGGATGGCCATCTCTCGCCCGCGCGCCGCGTGGCGCGCCACCAGCAGGCTGGCGATGTTGGTGCAGGCGATCAGCAGCACCAGCCCGACGGCTCCCAGCAGAATCAGCAGCGCCGCCCGCACGTGCTTGGTCCGCTGCTCGTGGAAGGGCACCAGCTTGACGGCGAAGCCGCGGTTCGAAATGGGATACTGTTCCCCGAGGCGCGCGGCAATGTGGTTCATCTCGGCGGCGGCCTGCTCGAATGGCACGCCCTGCTTCAGACGGGCGATGCCGCTCAGGCGACGGTAGCCGCGCTGCTGGGATTCCTGGGCGGTGAACGCCAGCGGCAGCCAGATCTCGACGGTGCGATCGGGAAACTCGAACCGCGGCGACATGATGCCCACCACGGTGCGGCTGCGGCCGTTCAGCGTAAGCACTCTGCCCAACAGACCGGGGTCGCGGCCGAACCGGCGCTCCCAGAAGCCGTGACTCACCACAGCCGCGTCTGCACTGCCCGGCTGCATCTCTCCCGCCAGGAAGTCGCGGCCGCGCGCCGGCACGACGCCCAGCGTGGCGAAAAAGCCTTCGGAAACCAGCAGGCCCGTCACCTCGAACGCCTCGCCCGCTCCCGTCAGAGCGAACTTGGCAGGCTCGCAGGCCGCCATGCGCTCGAACACCCGGTTCTGCTCCTTGAAGTCCAAGTAGTTGGCCGGGGAAACCGCCGATGAAGGAATACCCTTTTGCGGGTTGCTCTCCCACACCAAGGTGAGGCGATCAGGGTCCCGATAGGGCAAGGGCCGCAGCAGAACCGCGTGCACGAGGCTGAAGATGGCAATGTTGGCGCCCAGTCCCAGCGCCAGCGACAGCACCGCCACGGCCGTGGGCCGGGCACCGCGGACCACCATCCGTAGGCCGTAACGGAAATCCTGGAGTACTGCCCCCATTTCGCCCTGTATTCATCCCTGAATACCACGAAACGGGGCGGGCGGGGGCGTCTGTTCGTGCCGCAGGGCGCCGGCTTTCGCCAGGGGCGCCGGCTCAGTTGAGGGCGCTGTCTCCGGTGGCGTTCTCTTCCACCACCCGCCCGTCGAAGAGGTGGATGGTGCGGTCGGCGTGCTCGGCGTAGCGGGGATCGTGGGTGACCATGCAGATGGTGGCGCCCTGGCGGTGCCTCACCTCATCCAGACAGAATGCTCGCCGGAACTCGTCTGCCCCGAGGCGTCCGGTCGAAGTCGGCGTCGTAACTCACAACCGTCAGCTCGTGCCTTCCAGCAACCGCGTATTGGTAGGTGTCGTCGAAATCCAGTTGGAACTGGCTCACCGCATCAAGGACCAAGTCCATCCTCTCCGCCTCGACCGACACTACCTGAAGGCCCGCATTCGCAACCATATCCCCAACGAACTGGCGGAAGACCGACGGTTTCCCTTGCCGCACCAGGAGCAGACCTGGATTGTCCGAGAAGGACTTACAAGATGATGTTGGTGTCTATGAGGAGTCGCACCGGGTCTCAAGCTCGCCACAGGCTGAGCTGGTGCTGAAGGTCAACTGACGTGTACCTGTCCTGGAGGTCTCTCAGTGAACCTGCCCAGTCGAAGCTGGGAGGCTTCCTCTGCCCAGGGCGGCGCTTCGCGATGAGGGCCTCCACGTACTCCCGCACCTGCCGCTGGCAGTCGGGCGGCAACCCGGCGACGAGCTGACCGATCGGCTCTTCCTGCGCCATCTCGCCTCCTGACTCCTAGTCTACCGTGTTCTTGCGACAAGGCCCCACTTGTGTTGGGTGCCGCACCGGGCCGCCGCCCGCTGGCCTCTCAGTTCACCTCGCTGGCGGTGCCGGCGTTCTCTTCTTCCACCACCCGCCCGTCGAAGAGGTGGATGGTGCGGTCGGCGTGCTCGGCGTAGCGGGGATCGTGGGTGACCATGCAGATGGTGGCGCCCTGGCGGTGCAGCTCGCGCAGCAGGTCCATGACGGCTTCGCCGTTCTTCGAATCGAGGTTGCCGGTGGGCTCGTCGGCCAGCAGGATGAGCGGCTCGCCCACCAGGGCTCGCGCCACGGCCACGCGCTGCTGCTGGCCGCCGGAGAGCTGGGCCGGGTAGTGCTTCATGCGGTGGGACATGCCCACGCGCTCCAGCGCCGCCTGCACCCGCTTCTTGCGCTCCGCGCTGGACATGCCGCGGTAGGTGAGCGGCAGCTCGACGTTCTCGTAGACCGTCAGGTCCCCGATCAGGTTGAAGGCCTGGAAGATGAAGCCGATCTCGCGATTGCGGATGCGGGCCCGCTCCGAGGGCTTCAGCCGCTCGACGGGTTTCCCGTTCAGCCAGTAGGTCCCGTCGGTGGGCGTGTCCAGGAGGCCCAGGATCGACAGCAGCGTGGTCTTGCCGCAGCCCGAAGGCCCCGCCACGGAGATGAACTGGCCGGCGTGGATCTCCAGGTGCACGCCCGCCAGAGCGTGGGTCTCCAGCTCGTCGGTGAAGAAAACCTTGGTTACGCCTTCCAGGCGGATCAGGGATTGCTCGGATGCGGTCATGGGCTTGCTCCTTCAGTTCAATCGAATGCGGTCATAGGCGTCCCAGGCGGACATGTCGGAGAGGATCACCTGGTCTCCCACGCGTAGCCCCTCCAGGATCTCGATGGTGTTCACCGAGGTGCGCCCCAGCTTCACCTGCACGCGCACGGCGGTCGAGCCGTCGCGGTCCAGCCTGAACAGGCCCACGGTGCTGCTGGGCTGCCCGAAAGTGGGCCGGCCCACGTTGAGCACGTCGGCGAGCTTCTCGATTTCGACGGTGCCGTCCACGCTGAGGTCGGGGCGGGCGCCCTGTGGCAGCTCACCCTCCAGCTTCACGTCCACCGTGACGGTGCCCTGCTGAACCGCGGGGTCGATGCGCGAGACATGGCCCACAATGATGCCGTTGCGCGTGTCGATCTCGGCACGCTGGCCGATCTGGATGTCCTTGGCCTGGGTCTCGGGGATCTTCAGCTCCGCCTTCAGCTTCTCGGGCTGGGCCACCCGCGCCAGGTTGGCGCCCACGGCCACGCGCTGGCCGACTTCCACCGGCACCTGCTGGAGCACGCCGCGGATGCCGGCCCGCACTTTCAGCGCCTCGACCTGGCTGCGCTTGAGCGCGATCAGCGCGCGGAGCTGCTCGACCATCGACTGCTGCACCGCCAGTTGCGCCTGGATGGCTTCCACGCCGATCTCCAGCCGCTTCTGCTCGATCTGGTCGCGGTTGGCCAGTTCGTCGGCCTTGGCCTGCGAGAGCTTGGCATTGAGATCCGCCAGCAGGCCCAGGCGGTGGAGTTCCGCGTCCCGGTCGGCTTGCAGCTTGGCTTGGTGGAGGTCCGAGCGAACGGTGGCCGCACTGGCCTGCTGGGTGAGGCGCTCGCTCTGGAGCTTGATCTTGAGGTTGGCCAGCTCGGATTCGGCGGCCTTCAGTTTCCACTCGGCGTCCAGCAGGGCCTGCTCGAGCTCGGGGTTGGTCAGCACCAGGATGATAGTGTCGGGCTTGAGCACGATGCCGGGCAGGGCCAGGCGCCGCTCGACGCGCCCGTCGGTGGTGGCCGGGATCCAGATGATCTCCTCGGGTATCAGCGTGCCCAGGCCGCGCACGTTGCGCAACATCGGGCCGCGCTTGACCGTGTCCAGCCACACCGTCGCCCGCTCGACCGTCGGCGCGGCCGGCTTCAGCCGCGACAGCGCCCACGTCACCACTGGGATGATGGCCAGCGCCAGCACCACATAGATGATGCGCTTGATGCGCCGCCTGCGCGCCCTTTCCGGCCTGGCTACATCCATCGCCATCGTCTTCTAGATTAGTTCATACGCAACCACGCTGCCACCGGTTCACCGGGCTAACTCGTTGGACGGTCTGGCGCAAAAGATGTTGCCCAGCAGGCACCTGTTTTTCAGGTGTCCGTTTTTGGGACGGCGCTGTCCGCCTTCGCAAGACCCTTCCCGCCTTGACCGCCACGGCCGCCCGGGCGGGACCGCCAATCGTACAATGTGAGAGTGCCCCGGCTGAACGTTGAGGAACAGATCGCGTACCTGAAGCGAGGCCTGGCCGAGCTGATCCGCGAGGACGATCTGCGGGACCGGCTGCTGGCCTGCGAGCGCGAAGGCCGCCCCCTGCGCGTCAAAGCCGGTTACGACCCCACCGCCCCCGACCTGCACCTGGGCCACACCATCCTGCTGCGCAAGATGAAGCACTTCCAGGACTTGGGGCACACGCCCATCTTCCTGATCGGGGACGTCACGGCCCGCATCGGCGATCCTTCGGGGCGGAACGTGACGCGGCCGCCGATGAGCCGCGAGGAGATCGAGCGCAACGCGGAGACCTACAAGCAGCAGGTCTTCAAGATGCTGGACCCGGCGCGCACCGAAATCCGCTACAACAGCGAGTGGCTGGACAAGCTGAACTTCGACGCCCTGGTCCGCCTGTGCGCCCGCTACACGGTGGCGCGCCTGCTCGAGCGCGACGACTTCGCCAAACGCCTGCGCGAGGGCACGCCCATCTCCGTGCACGAGTTGCTCTACCCCCTGGCCCAGGCTTACGACTCGGTGGCCTTGGGCTGCGACGTCGAGTTGGGCGGTACCGACCAGAAATTCAACCTCCTGGTGGGCCGCGAGATCCAGAAGGACTTCGGCCAGCTTCCGCAGATCGTCGCCACCACGCCGCTGCTGGTGGGGCTGGACGGCGTCAGCAAGATGTCCAAGTCGCTGGGGAATTACGTGGGCATCACCGAGCCGCCCGAGGTGATCTTCGCCAAGCTGATGTCCATCAGCGACGAGCTGATGCTCAACTACTACGAGCTGCTCACCGAGCTGACCGTGCCGGAGATCGAGCTGCTGC
>CAZIRH010000387.1:0-4872 GCA_964541065.1 uncultured Solibacteraceae bacterium | reverse complement strand
GTTGCACCATGAATGCTGGCTGGAAAAGGCGGCGGCGTGATGCCCGGACCGAATTTTTGCGCAGCACTCCTGGGCCAGCGCCCGGAACGGCGCTCCCCACTCATCGGGCGCCGGCCTCAGTGTGGCCGGTAGATCGTGGGTGCCGCGTCGCTCGAAGGTCCTGCTCATAGCCTCTCGGACCTTGTCCGACGACAGGGTTCGCGACTCGATGAGCAGCACCATATCCACCAGGTCACGCACCCGGCTGTTGGGCGGCACCGGCCGCGGCAGGGTGTAGGCGTGGAGCTTCTCGGCAAGCTGCTGCTCCCGGGAGATCATCGGGACGCGCGGCGGCCGGATCTGAGCAAATGCCAGCCAATCCCGCGGCTGCACCATCTCGACTGGATCAAGAACCACGTCGCCGATCCCGACGGCGAGGTGGAACCTCGCGAACGTCCGCCTACCCAAGATGGCCTCGACCGGATAGCGAGCGCCTCCGTGCGGCGCCCCATCCAGATCAGTGGAGGCTTCGGCCACACGGAATGCGAAGAAGTCACCGAGGTCGAGCGCCCCCACCTCCTGGAGGTGTTCCAGGACCGCGTCACCGCCTGTTCTGCCGCTCGGAGCCGCCCGGACCGTGAAGTCCAGATCCTTGGTCGCCCTAGCCGCGCGAAACCGAAGCTCCATCGCATAGCCGCCCTTCAGCACCCAAGGTGAATCCGGACGGCTGAACAGCCGCGCAAGGAAGCGGTCGAACGCCACCTGCCGGCGAAGCCGTTGGAGATCGACCGCCTCCTCGCGGGCAATTCTTCGCAGGCACTCCTCCAGAGCTGTTCGGAGTGCTGCCCCCGTCGCATACTTGCGACCAGTCATCGTCCTCTTCCCTTCCCCAACGCCCGCATCGCCTCCGTCCAGTTGGGATCTGCCGCGGCACGCCGAACTTCGGTCCGGGTGATGAGACCTCGGCGGAGGCCTTCCTGGAAAGCCGAAATCAGAAGCGGCTTCGGCGTGTCCCCTTCGCCCCAGAGGTCCAAGACGGTGCGAAGCGCTTTCGTCACCGGGACACCGTCCATCAACTCGCGGTCGGATGAGGGCACGGCGGCGTAGTGGAGCCGAAGCACCTTCGGGATCGGTGCGCCCCGCCGGAATCCCTTCGGCACGGTGAGGTCAATCCTGGCCGGCATCAAGTCGGTGAGCTCATGGAGGCTGAGGGCCGTTCGGTGGCTGAACACCCCCTTTGGCTCGTCGCTCCTGTCCCTGGACCACAGCCACCAGAGGATCAGGTCGGACCGCTCCGGCTCGGGGAACAGCGCCAGGCGGTAGATGCCGCGGTGCTCCCGAATCCAATTGCCCGCCCGAACGTGGTACACGCGCTTGTTGCTGGTGTAGCCGAGGGCCTCTGCTTGCTTCGCGGTGAAGTAGCCGCCCTGTTTCTCGGCAAGTTGATAGAGCCTGCGCTGGCGTTCGCTCGGGGGCTGGGGTGCGGGCATAAAAGGTCAACTTTCTTGACCTATTGTGCACACCGTCGAGTCGGGCTGTCAACCCTTTCCCCATGCTGGCGGAGCACCACCCGACAGGCGCGGCCAGCAACTAGTGGGGTCCGGTGTTCAAACAACGGCCCAGGGATTGGAGGCCAGTCGCCGAGACCTGCGCCGCCTGGATGCAGCGGGCAGTGGCTCCTCAGGCAGGACTCGAACCTGCAACCCTTCGGTTAACAGCCGAATGCTCTACCATTGAGCTACTGAGGAACGGCGGTCCTGGTTTCATTACAGCAAAGGCGACAGTCGCTGTCAACCGAGGGGCGGGCCTTGCCCTCCCCCAGCTTCTGAGCCGCTCCGGCGTGCGGCAGGAATCTCGGGGCGTCTGAGAGCGGGGAACCGGTTTGGATCCGCGTTCCCGACGGATCACGATCATAC
This sequence comes from uncultured Solibacteraceae bacterium, assembly GCA_964541065.1. Taxonomy (GTDB): domain Bacteria; phylum Acidobacteriota; class Terriglobia; order Bryobacterales; family Bryobacteraceae; genus VFZS01. Next base: position 2,977 of record CAZIRH010000387.1, on the reverse strand, counting down.
GGCTCCCACACGCGATTAGAAGTAGAACTTCACCGCGATCTGGATGAAGCGGGGTGTGTAGCCGGAACGGCCCGTGGCCACGTCCAGGAAGCCCCAGCGGTCCGAGGTGTAGGCCTGGCGCATCCGGTAGAGCTTGAGCCCGTCGGGAGTGGTGAGGTCGAAGGAATTCGGATTCATCGAGTAGAAGCCGGCCGGCAACTGGATGTGGAAGAAGTCTCGGGCCAGCGTCCCGGTTCCGGGAATCCGCGCGTTGGTAACGATGGAGTTGATCTGCGCGAGCGTCGCGGCGCCTGCCGGGGTCGAGCGCGCGGGCCTTCCGGAGGCGGCGGCGGCCCAGGCGTCGTACTCTGCGTTGCTGATGGTCGATTCGCTGGGTGCGGCGAAAATCTCCCCGGCGTCCTCCAGCCGTCCGGTGCGGAAAACGGGGTGATTGAACACGTTGATGGCATCGACGCGAAACTGCAAGCGGCGTTTGCCGTCCGCGCCGAGCGAGAAGTTCTTCTGCACCGAGAGATCGAGGAAGTGCTGCGCCGGGCTGCGGGCTCCGTCGAAGGTGCGCGGCGCGTTGCCCAGCGTGGCCTTGACCGGCCGCATGAAGGCCGCGGGGTTGAAGTAGGGTTCGCAGCCCGCTCCGATGGGGCAGGCACGGCTCCAGTTCGGATTCAGCAGAGGAACGCCCGGAACCACGTCCGGACGGATGGCGCGCGCGTTCCCCGACACCCCGAACCCGTTGTCATCGCGCAGCACCACCACCATGGGGATGCCGCCCTGCATGCGTCCGATTCCGCTCAGACTCCAGCCGCCCACCACAACATCCGCCCAGCCGGGCGCGTTGCGCAGGAAAGCACGTCGGCGGCCGAACGGCAGGTCGTAGAGCGAGGACACGCTGAAGGCGTGTTTGACATCGAAGGTCGAAACCGAGCGGTCGAGCGAACGCGGAGCGCCGAAGTTCACGTGGCCGGGGGAGCGCACGTTCAGGTTGACGAAGCGCACGTCGCCCGCGTCGGAGGCTTCATCGATGCTCTTACCGAAGGTGTAGTTGGCCAGGTACGAGAGGCCCTGGGTGTGGCGTCGCTGGACTCTGAGCGTGGCCGCGTGGCGGATGCTGTTGGCCGAGGAATCGTACGCCTCCGTCAGACCCTGGTATCCGAAGTACTGCGCTCCGAGGTACCCCTGCGCGAACTGATAGACCGCGGTGCCCGTGGCGTTGCGACGGCCCAGCGGGTCGTTGACGTTGGTGAGCGGGTTGACTCCGAGCCCCACATAGGCTTCGGTGAGATCGAAGGGGATCGGGTTCAGGTAGGCCGGAGGGAGAAACAGGTGCGTTCCCTTGGCGCCGACGTAGCCGAGCTCGACTATGGTCTGCTGGGGCAGCTCAAAAGAGAGCGTGGCGCTCCAGCTCTGCACATACGGCACGTGCGTGTTGGACGAAACCGCAAAGCCGGGAATGTTGACGGCATTCAGGTACACCAGGCCGTCCTGCGGAATCTGGAGAAACTGCTCCGGAGTAACCGGGCTGATGATCGGCTTGTTGCAGCACAGGCGCGCCACGATGTTGGTCCCCGGATGCTCGATGCGGTTGTCGATGGTGTTGAATCCGGTGGTACCGGAGGCGAAATCCGGCGAAGGGTTGCGGTTCATTCCAGTCAGCGGCGCGTGCGAGAGGCCCCAGCCGCCGCGGAAGACGACTTTGCCCGTGCGGTTCCAGCCGAACAACCTGGGAACATAGGCGAATCCGAGGCGCGGCTCGAAGTTCGTCTTCTCCGGCGGGAAGACGTAGCGCGAGCGGCCGCCGCGCCCCGCATACCCGAACGGAATCACCAGCGCCGAGGTTACGGTCTTCCCGTTAGGGAGTGCGCACACCGTACAGGGCTGCGGAATCGGGTATTCCTTCGCCAACTCGGGGAGAAAGGCGCCCTGCCGGTCGTACTTCTCCGTGCGCGGCAGGTCCAGCGCATAACGCAACCCGATGTTCAGCGTCAGGTTCGGCCGCACCTTCCAGTCGTTCTGGAGGAAGCCCGCCGCGGAGTTCCACTGGTAGTAGTAGGGGATGAACACTTCGCGCAGCGTGGCCAGATTGTAGACCCCCAGCAGAAACTGCGCAAACTCGATGCCGCCGGTGCCGTTGCTCTGCCCGTTGTTATTGGACAACGTCCGGTTCCGGTTGAACTCATAACGGCCGCCGGAGGCCCCGTACATCGGGATGGTCTTCAAGCGCCGCTGCTGGAGGTCCACGCCAAATTTCATGGTCATGGGGCCGCGGACCCACGAGAGGCTGTCGGTGATGCCGTAGCTGTGTTCCGCGTTCTCATTCTGCTGCGACTGGCTGTAGCCGATCGAGCCGACGCCGGTGGTAAACTCCGGCAACCCGCCCCTGGTGAGCGACGGCAGCCCGAGTTCCTGCGCCAGGTTCCGTCCATTGTTGGCGTCGAACATGGGAGGGAAGTTCCGGGTGAAGCGGCCATAGGTGTAGTTAAGGCGCAGCTCGTTGAACAGGCGTGCGCCGAAGATGTGGGTATCGGTGAGCAGAAGCTGCTTGGACCAACTGTAGTCCGTGCCGCCCGTATTGACCTCGTCGCGCCCGATCTGGAAATCGCCGCGGCCGCGGTCGCCGCGGACCGGCACCTGCGTAAAGCGTCCAGTCAAACGGTTGTTCTGCGTGATCTGATGATCGACGCGCACGGTCGCGCGCTTCTCGAGGTTCTTGATGAAGTTGACGCTGGCGTAATTCACCAGGTTGCCGTCGGAGAGAAAGTAGGGGCCCGCTTTGGGCAGGTATTTCAACAGGCCCTGGCGGTAATCCGCCGTAGGAACAGTCCGCTGGGCGCCTTCTTCTTTGGCGTCCCGCAATCCCTCGAAGTTCATGAAGAAAAACAGACGGTTCTTCACGGCTGGTCCGCCCACTGACGCTCCGGGGATGTTACGAATGAGCTTCGATCGCGGCAGGCCCGATCGATTGTTGAACCATGAATTGGCC
>CAZIRH010000386.1:0-4875 GCA_964541065.1 uncultured Solibacteraceae bacterium | reverse complement strand
GACCTGACGCTCGTCAGGGGCACCGGCGGCGGGGGCCGGATCACCAAGCAGGACCTGGAGGCCCATCTGGCCGAGCGCGCGCAGGCCGCGGCGGCGCCGGCGCCCGCGGCCCCCAAGCCCGCCGCCGCGCGCGTTCGCCTCGAGCCCATGAGCGTGATGCGCGCCAGGATCGCCGAGCACATGGTCATGAGCAAGCGGGTGTCGGCTCACGTGACTACCATTCACAAGGTGGACATGACGCGGGTGGCCCGCCTGCGCGAGCGGCGCAAGGCCGAAGTGCAGGCGCGCTACGGCCTCTCGCTCACCTACTTGCCGTTTGTCACGCGCGCGGCCGCGGCGGCCTTGCGCGCTTTCCCCATCGTGAACGCCTCGATCGACGGTACGAACATCGTCTACCACCCAGAGATCAACATCGGGATCGCCGTGGCGCTCGAGGGTGGGCTGATCGTCCCGGTGATCCGCAACGCCGACGACAGAAGCGTCCTGGACCTTCAGCGCGCCATCGCAGACCTGGCCACGCGTGCTCGCTCCAAGCAGCTCAAGCCCGACGAGGTTCAGGGCGGCACGTTTTCCATCACCAATTTTGGCAGCTACGGCAGTCTTTTCGGCACGCCCATCATCAATCAGCCCCAGGTGGCGATCCTGGGAGTGGGCGCGGTGGAAAAGACGCCCGTCGTGGTGGACGACGACGCCATCGCCATTCGCTCCATTTCGCTGATGGGCCTGACCTTCGACCACCGCCTCATCGACGGCGCCCTGGCCGATCAGTTCATGGGCAAACTCAAGTCGCTGCTGGAAGGCTGGACGGAAGAGGTGGTGTAGCCGCGCGAGGCGCGGTCACCGCAGCTCCAGCACCGCCAACACCGGGTAGTGGTCGGAGGGGTAGCGGCCGTTCTCGTTGCGGGTGACGGTTTCGGCCTCCAGCGCCTTCACGCGGCCGCGGTAGAGAATCCAGTCGATGCGCGGGCCACCCGTGGCACCGCTGAAACCGTTGAAGGTGTTTTCAGGGCCGGAACGCCGCAGCGCGGTGCCCCACGCATCCTGGAGCGCGTCCGCGAACACCTTGTAGACCTCCCCATTGGCCGGGGCGTTGAAGTCGCCGGTCAGGATCACGGGCACCTTCTTGGGGAGCCGCGCGAGGCGCTCAGCGATGAGCCGGGCGCAGTTCAACCGCGCCGCCTCGTCCTCCCGCCGATGCGGTAAGTGGGTATTGAAGTAGTAGAACCGGCGCCGGCCCGGCCTGGTCTCGAACAGGGCCCAGGTGACCATGCGCGGCAGATTGACGTTCCAGGACATGCTGCCCGGAACGTCTGGCGTCTCAGACAGCCAGAAGTTGCCCGATTCGAGGCGCCGCAATTTCTCCCGCTTGTAGATGACCCCCATGTGCTCGTCCAGGTGGGCGCCGCGGCGGCACACCCCGAACCAGGTGTACTGGGGCAGCGCCACGACGATGTGCATGCCCTGCTGGTTGAAAAGCTCCTGCGTGCCGATGATGTCCGGGTCCTTCTCGCGGATGGTGGCCACCAGCAGATCGCGGCGGTTCTCCCAAACGTTGGGTCCGTCGGTCTTGGCCGGGTAGCGCACGTTGAAGCTCATCACGCGCAGGGTTTGGGCGCACGCCGCCGCTGCCAGCAGCAGCATCAGGGCCAGGGTTCTTCTCATCGTCGGCCTCCGTCGGAACAGTATACATCCCTCGCCGCCACCCCCTGCTATCATGATCCTCGATATGCTCAAGGCCGTGCGCTCGCGATTGGCTTGGGCTGGCCTGTTGCTGCTGATCTCAATAGGTTTCTACTGGAAGCTCGTTCTCACCGACCAGTACACTTATCTGGACAACCCGGACCTCGTCTACCAGCAACTCCCCTGGTTCCAGTTTCAGGCCACCGAGTGGCGGCACCTCCGTCTGCCGCTCTGGGATCCGCACCAGTGGTGCGGCCAGCCGTTTCTCGGGCAGGTTCTCGGCGCCGCTTACCCGCTCAACTGGGTCCTGCCGCACCTGCCTTTCGACCGGGGCAAGATCCGCCTCAGCGTGCTGCACTGGTACTTCGTTCTGATTCACTTTCAGGGGGCGCTGTTCGCTTACTGGCTGTGCCGGGATTTGAAGCGGAGCCGCGCTGCTTCGCTCCTGGCGGGCCTGGTCTTCACGCTGGGTGCGTTCATGAGCGCCACGGACTGGCCGCAGCACCTCAACGGCGCGGTCTGGGCCCCGGCGGCTCTTCTGTTCCTGCTGCGCGCCCTCCGAGGCCAGCGTCCCTTTTCCAGCGCCGCCCTGTGCGGCGTCTTCGTCGGCGCGGCCTGGCTCAGCGGGCACCACGAGGTCCCTATCTACCTGACGATCACAGTGGGTGCAGTCTGGCTGTTCTACATCGTGCGCGGCCAGGCCTCCCGCCGCAGACTGTTGGCCCTGGCGGTTGTCACAGCCGCACTCATGGTCCTTACCAGTGGCCTGCAAACGCTGCCTGCATACGAATACGGCCGCTTGGCCCTGCGCTGGGCCGGCGCGGGAGCGCAAGCCTGGAACGAGCCGGTGCCCTACTTCGTTCACCAACACCTCTCGTTCACTCCCGCTTCCCTGCTGGGAATGGTGCTGCCGGGCCGGTTCCAGCATATGAACCCGTTTGTCGGGCTGGTCGCCTTGTCGCTGGCCCTGTTTGCCCTGGCCTCCGCCTGGAAGAGCCATCCGCCGGTGCGCCTGTGCGGCGTGATCGCGTTGCTGGGACTGCTGTTCTCCCTCGGCGGGGAGAACGTTTTTCACGGCTTCCTCTACTCCGTGATCCCGCTGTTCGACAAGGCGCGGGCCCCGGCGCGCGCCCTCGTGATCTTCAATCTCGGCGTCGCCCCGCTGATCGCTTTCGGGCTGGATGCGCTGCGCGATGAGCCGCGGTCGGCCTGGCTCCGCCGGCTGATTTGGGGCCTGGCCGCAGTGGCGCTCGGGATCTTCGCGGTTTCGGGCGGCCTCTCCATCGCCGGCCGTCTCAGCCTCGACGCGCCGGTCATGTTCACGGGACTCGCGGCCGCGCTGCTGGCAGCGCTGTTCGCGGCCTGGCGCGCCCAGGCCATCGGCGGGCGGGCGCTCGCGGTCTCGCTTGTCCTGCTCAGCCTGTTCGAGCTGGGCAGGGTCGCTGACGCCCGGATGGCGGACCTGCGGGACACCGGCCGGCCATCCCTGCTAGCCGGATTGCGCGCCAACGACGACGTCGCCAGCTTCCTGCGCGGGCAGCCCAAGCCCTTGAGGGTCGATGTCAGCGATGGGGACATCCCGTCGAACTTCGGCGACTGGCACTCCATCGACACGCTGGGAGGCTACATGCCGGGCGTGACCGCCAACGTCTTCCAGCTCGGGACGCACGCCCCGCGCGTTCAGGACCTGCTGGCGGTGAGCTACCGGGTCGCGCGAAAACCCTCCCGTCCGGACCAGCAACTCGTGTTCCAGGGAGCCAGCGGCGTGAACGTCTATCGCAACCCCGCGGCCCTGCCCCGAGCCAGGGTGGTGCATGAGCTGGTTCGGGCGCCTTCCTACGAGGAGCTCGGGAAGCTGCACGCGGAGGAGAGCTTCGATCTGCGAGGGAAGGCCGCGATGCTCGGCCCGCCGCCCGAACTGGAGCGGTGCGCGGGCGCCGAAGAGCCGGTGAGCTTCGCTGCCATGCCGCCGTCGCGAGTCGTCCTCGACGCCACGCTCGGCTGCCGCGGCATGGTGGTGCTGGCCGATACGGCGTTTCCCGGGTGGAAGGCCAAGGTGGACGGCCGCCCGGTCGCCATTCACGAAGTCTCCGGGGCCTTGCGCGGCGTGGTGGTCGAGCGCGGCAGGCACCGCATCGAGATGACCTACCGTCCCGCCTCGGTGACGCTCGGAGCCTTGATGACTCTCACCGGCCTTCTGGCCGCCTGCCTCCTCCGCCGGTTCTCTGATCTATACTCACTTCCATGCCCGAATCCCTTGACCGCCTCTTCCTCGCCTTCGCTGCCGCCAAGCTCGGGCAGTTGACCGCCCGCATTCAGGACTGCCTCGGCCGGCTCTCCGCAGAGCAGATCTGGGCCCGCGCCAGCGACCATCAGAACGCTGTGGGCAATCTGGTCCTGCACCTATGCGGCAACGTGCGCCAGTGGATCATCTCGGGCCTCGGCGGCGCGCCCGAGGTTCGCCAGCGCCCCGAGGAGTTCGCCGCGCGCGGTGGCCCCACGGGCAGCGAACTGGCCGCGCGCCTTGAAGCCACCGTGCGCGAAGCGGTCGCCATCATCCGAGCGCTCACGCCCGAGCGCCTCCTCGAGCGCGTCGTGATCCAGGGCTACGACGTCACCAAGCTCGAAGCCGTCCTGCACGTCCTCGAGCACTTCGCCCAGCACACCGGGCAGATCATTTACGCCACCAAGCTGCTCACCGGCGCCGACTTGGGCTACTACCGCCACCTCTCCCAGCCTGCCCCCCGCACCGACCCCACGCCCTGAAGTCCCGTGGGATAAGTCTCCTGACTTGTCGTGGGATAAGCCTCCCGGCTTGTCCTGCGGGCAGCTTGACTTTGTTGTGCCATCCTACAACGTTTGAACCGCCGGCATCCGCTCTTTGGAGAGTACCGCCGCATCGTCTTCAAAACCGTGGGGTTAGTGGCTCAGTTGCGCCGCGCGCTTACCGAGGTTTCAACCCGCATTTCCGATTTGACCACTTACTAATAACCTCTTGAGACCTCTCGTCGCCTTTATCCATAGGGGTTTGAAGGCGATGACAACACTCCGGAGGCCAACACCCAATGGGTGAGAAACAAAATCAGCCTTTTCAACTCTCCTTCAACGCCGCTTTGAACGTTGACTTCCAGGGATCGCGGGTCACCTCCGACGGCGGCCTGATTCTCGTTCGCGAGTTGGACGAGCGGTTGGGGT
>CAZIRH010000385.1:0-4893 GCA_964541065.1 uncultured Solibacteraceae bacterium | reverse complement strand
TCAACTGGCGGGCCTACCTGCGCTTCGAGAAGCTCTTCCTGAAGATGTTCCGGGTGGAGCCGCGCACGCCGGTGCGCATGCTGCTCGACACCAGCCTGTCGATGGCCACGGGCGCCAGCCCCAAGTTCCGCTACGCGCAGAAGCTGGCCGCCGCGCTCTGCTACATCAGCCTGGTGCGCCTGGACACCATCTTCCTTCAGCCCTTCAGCCAGGGGTTGGCCGAACCCTTCCGCAGCGGCGGAGGGCGCCACCGCTTCGCCCCCGCCGTCGAGTTCCTCTCCGGGCTCGCGCCGGCCGGCCGCACCGACTTCCTCCACGTGGCGCGCCAGTTCACGGACGACTGCCCGCAGGGTGGCGTCCTGATCCTGGTCTCCGATTTCCTGGACGACGCCGGCTGCGAGAGGCCGCTCCAGTACCTGGCGGACTTCGGCCACGAGCTGCTGCTGATCCAGCTCTGGGCGGAGGAGGACCGCGAGCCGCCCTGGGAGGGCGATCTCGACCTGGTGGACGCCGAGACCGGCGGGCGCCTCGAACTCAGTTTCGACGCACGCTCCCGCAGCCGCTACAGCGCCGCCTTCGACCAGTTCAGCCAGGGGTTGCGGCGGCTGGCACTGCGCAACGGGGGCCGCTATGCGGGCCTGAGCACCGCGCTGTCGATCGAGGAGGCGGTGTTCGGGCCGCTACTCGAGGCCGGGGGGATCGCCTGAATGGTCTTCCTGGCGAACTTGGCCCTGGGCGAACTACTGGCGCTCACCGGAACACTCTCGGCGCTGGTGGTGGCGCTGTATCTTCTGGACCGAGCCCGGCTACGGCAAACCGTGCCTACGCTGCGGTTCTGGACCGCGGCGGCGGAGGCGCCCCAGCGGCGGAGGCGGCGGATCCGGGAGTGGCGCTCGCTGACGCTGCAACTGGCGGGCGTGGTCCTGCTGCTACTGGCGGCGGCGCAGCTTCGCTGGGGCAGCCCAGCCCGCGCCGGGCGCGATCACGTGCTGGTCCTGGACACCTCCGCCTGGATGGCGGCGCGTTCCGGGCGGGGCACGCTGATCGAGCAGGCGCGTTCGGCGGCCCGCGCCTGGCTGCGGGCCTTGCCCGCCACCGACCGGGTGATGGTGGTGCGTGCCGACGCCCTGGCTACCCCGGCCACGGCCTTCGAGTCCAACCGCCAGATCATTGAACAGGCCATCATCCAATCCCAGCCCGGGCCCACCGCGCTCGAACTCGAGCAGGCGCTCGAGTTCGCCCGGCAGGCCCAGCGGTTCCAGGGCACACCCGGCGGGGAGATCGTCTATGTGGGAGCCGGCAGGGTCACTGGTGCGCCGGCCCCGCCCGCGCTGCCCAATCTGCGCGTCATAGCGCTGCGCGGCGCGCTGCCCAACTGCGGCATCCGCAAGATCGGCCTGCGACGCTCCGCATCGCAGGCCCAGACCTGGGAGGTGCTGGTAGGCGTTCGCAACTACTCCGAGCAGGCGCAGAGCGTACCGCTCGTGCTGGCCTTCGGGGGCGCGGTGGTGGGCACGCGCCGGCTGGAACTCCCCGCCGGCGCGCAGCAAGACGCCACCTTCGAGTTCCGCACCCGGGCGGCGGGTTTGCTCGAGGCCCGGCTCCTGCTCCAGGATGCCTTGGCCGGCGACAACCGCGGCGTGCTCGAACTGCCCGAGCAGCGCGCCGTCCGGGTGGCCGTCTACTCCGATGCGCCGGACTTGCTGCGCCCGGCCTTGGCGGCCACTCCGCAGGTGAGAGCCGAGTTCCGGAAGCCCTCCGAGTACCGGCCCGATGGCGGCGCCGGCATCGTGATCTTCGATCGCTTCGCGCCCCAGCCGCCGCCCCAGGTCAACGCGATCTGGATCGATCCCCCGCCGGGCAGCTCGCCCGTGCGGGTCAGCGGCAGCGCCACCAACGTCGCCATCGTGCGCTGGCGCTCCGAACATCCCCTGGCGCAAGGTCTCCGCGCCAGAGACCTCCACCTGGCGGCCACCCGGGTGTTCACGCCCGCTCCCGGCGACATTGCGGTGGCCGAAGTGGACGCTGGGCCGGTGCTGGTGGCGCGCGAAGGGCCCGTCAAGACCGCGGTTCTGGGGTTTCACCCCGGGCTGGCGGCCCTGCGCTACGAGCTGGCCACGCCGCTGATGTTCGCCAACCTCCTTCGCTGGATGCGCCCGGAGCTGTTCCGCGGCTGGGACCTCACCGCCGGCAGCGCGGGCACCGTCAGCGTGTCTTTGGGCGCAGAGGCGGACAGCAGCGCCGTCAGGGTGCTGGCCCAGGACGGCAGCCCGTTGCCCTTCACCGTGCACGACCGCGAGCTACGGTTCTTCAGCGGGATGCCGGGCACCGTGCGGGTCCTCGCAGGAGAGCGCGAACAGGTCTTCTCACTGACCCTGCCGGAGCTGGCCGAGGCGCAGTGGGAGCCGCCGCCTGGCGTCCGGCGGGGCGTGCCGGAGGCGGTCGCGGCGCCGGCTCCTTACGTCGAGCTGTGGCCGTGGCTGGCGGTGCTGGGAAGCGCTGCCTTGCTGGCCGAGTGGTGGTGGTTTGGGCGGCGCAGGGCGCGGCGCGGGGCCTGGGCCCTGAAGGCCGCGGCGCTGGCGGCAATTCTGGCCGCATTGTTCCAGCCGCGCCTGAGCGTGTTCGACTCGAAGACCGCGGTGGCCTTGCTGCTGGACACCTCGGCCAGCGTCACGCGCGAGGATCTCGGCCGCGCCTCCCAGCTTGCCGGCCAGCTCCAGCGGGGGCGCGGGCGGAACTCGCTGGCGCTGATGCCGTTCGCCCGCGCCACCGAGCCACAAGCGTCAGCGAGTGGTTCCCGCTCGGCCGAACTGCGGCACACCTCCGGGGAAGCCGGACGCGGCACCAACCTCGAAGCCGCCATCCGCGAGGGCCTGGCGGCCCTGCCCGCGGGAAGGGTGCCCCGCCTGGCGCTGGTCTCCGACGGGCGCGAGAACCTGGGCAGCGCCGTGCGGGCCGCCTGGCAGGCCGCGCGCCTGGGCGTGCCCATCGACACCTTCCCGCTGGCCGGCCGGCCCAAGCCGGAGCTGCGCCTGGAAGCCGCCTCCCTGCCCGCGCAGGCCTTCACCGGGGAGCGCTTCCCCATTGATCTTTCGGTGGTCTCCCCGCGCCGCACCGGCGGAGTGGTAGAGATCACCGCGGGCGAGAAGTCGCTGGGCACGAGCGCGGTGACCCTCGAGCCCGGCGCCAACCGCCTCCGCGTGCACGCCCGCGTGACCACCGTGGGCGCCATCGACCTGGCCGGCGCCGTCCGCGCCCCGGAGCTGGGCGAGACCCGCTTCGCGCAATCGGTCACGCTGCGCCGGCCGCGCGTGCTGTTCCTCTCCCAGGATCCGCCCGGCACCGACGTGCATCTTGCGAAGACACTCGAGGCCGCCGAGTTCGACCTCCAGCGCTCCGCGGCCGTGGCCTCCGGCAACCTCGACGACTACCAGTTGGTGGTGCTCAACAACTGGAACCTGGAGGCCATCCCGCCAGCGCAGAAGGCCCGCCTTGAGGAGTTCGTCAAGCAGGGCGGGGGCCTGCTGGTGATCGGCGGAGAGCGCAATGTGTACACCGAGAAGAAGCCCGCCGAGGATGCCCTGGAGCGCGCGCTACCGGCCAAGCTGACGCCTCCGCGCACCCCTGAAGGCGCCTGCGTGGTGCTCATCGTGGACAAATCCTCGTCCATGGAAGGGCGCAAGATCGAGCTGGCGCGGCAGTCCGCCATCGGGGTGGTCGAGAACCTCCGGCCCATCGACCTGATCGGGGTGCTGATCTTCGACAACTCCTTCCAGTGGGCCGTGCCCGTCCGCCGGGCCGAGGAACGCACGCTCATCAAGCGCGTGCTGGCCGGCATTATGGCCGACGGCGGCACGCAGATCGCTCCCGCGCTCACCGAGGCCTACCGGCGCATCCGCCCGATCAACGCGCTCTACAAGCACATCGTGCTGCTCACCGACGGCATCTCCGAAGAAGGCGACAGCCTGACCCTGGCCAAGGAGGCCGCGGCCAACCAGGTCACCATCTCGACGGTGGGGCTGGGGCAGGACGTCAACCGCGCCTACCTCGAGAAAGTCGCCGCCCTGGCCCGCGGCCGCGCCTACTTCTTGAGCGACCCCTCCGGGCTCGAGCAGATTCTGCTGCGCGACGTGCGTGAGCACACCGGCACCACGGTGGTCGAGAAACCCTTCCAGCCGCGGGTGGCCAAGCAGGCCGAGATCCTGGAGGGCGTGGGCATGGAGACGGCGCCGCCGCTCGAGGGTTACGTGCGCTTCACCGCCAAACCCGGCGCGGATGTGCTGCTGCTGGCCGAGCAGAAAGACCCGCTGCTGGCGCGCTGGCAGTACGGCCTGGGCCGGTCCGCCGTGTTCACCTCGGACGCCAAGAGCCGCTGGGCTGCCCGCTGGGTCGCCTGGCCCGGCTTCGACCGCTTCTGGGCCAACCTGTTCCGCGACCTGCTGCCGCACGCCCAGGCCGGCGAGGCCCGGGCGGAGTATTCGAGCGCCAGCGGCGAGCTGACCATCGACTACCGCTTGGGGCGTCACATCGAGGAGCCCGTGCGCATCCCCGACATCTTCGTCTTCGGCCCCGGCGGCTTCCAGCGCCCCGTGAAGGTCGAGAAGGCCGCCGAGGGCGTCTTCCGCGGCCGCGTGCGCATCGACGACCGGCAGGGCTTGTTCCGCGTGCGACCGCTCCAGGACTCGCGCGCCTTCCCCGAGGTGGGCCTCTACCGCCAGGAGGCCGAGCTGGCCGAGTACGGCTCGAACGAATCCCTGCTGCGGAGCATCGCCGAGTTCACCGGCGGGCGCTTTGGCCCTGCCCCGGAGACGGTGTTCGATCCGGCCGGCCGAGCCATCGCCTCACTCATGCGCCTGTGGCCCGGCCTCCTGGCCTTGGCCCTGGCCCTGAACC
>CAZIRH010000384.1:0-4909 GCA_964541065.1 uncultured Solibacteraceae bacterium | reverse complement strand
CGCGCCGCTGCGCCTGGCCGCCGTGGTTCCGGCGGCGCGGGACGCCCGCGCTCCGCGAGGTTGTTCGAAGGCGGCAGCAGCGGTTCACCCTCGGCCATGCCCTCGGGGAATTTCACGTCGCCGCGCATGTTCTGGTAAACGTTCACGGTTACCGGCGGCATGCCGCCGCGCGCCGGGAATTCATAACGCAGGTGTGCGCTCAGCGGCCACAGCCACTGGTTCGTGCCGGTTACCGTCACGCATTCCACGCTGATCGGCGGCGCGGCGTGCAGTTGCAGCGCGAGATTCGCCGGACCGAGACAGTGAACGATCCAATCGCCCAGCGAACCACCTGCGCTGAAATCGATGAACGAGCGCCAGCGGGTGAACATGTCGGGGTTATAGGCACGCGCTTCGGCTGACGCCAGCCACAAGTCCCAGTTAAGCCCCTCGGGCACCGGCGCTTCCGGCGGCGCTCCCTCAAACGTCGGCCGGCCGCCGTAGATCATGCCTGTCCAGGCATGCACTTCCTTTACGCTTCCGACCTCGCCCGACCACAGAATCTCGGCACAGGTCCGCGTGCCTTCGTGCGAGTAGCCCTGGTTACCCATCTGCGTGGCGACCTGGTATTTCCGGGCGGCGTCGCGCAGCAGGCGGGCTTCCCACACCGTGCGGGTGAGCGGCTTCTCGCAGTACACGTGCTTCCCGTGCTGCATGGAAAGCAGTGCGATCGGAGTGTGCCCGTGGTCAGGTGTGGCGATCACCACCGCGTCGATGTTTTTATCTTCCGCTTCGAGCATCTTGCGGAAATCCACGTACTTTTTGGCCTGCGGGTACGTGGCGAACGTTTTGGCGGCGTACGTCTCGTTGACGTCGCACAGCGCCACGATATTTTGACTGATGGCCAGCGGCGCGAGCACCTGCGCCCCACGCCCGCCAACACCGATGCCGGCGATGTTCAGCTTGTCCAGCACCGACTTGTAACCGAGAGCGGTCAGCGAAGGAACGCTGCCGAACCCGCCCCGGGGAATCGCCCCGGCCAGAAGCGTGCCGTAGAAGAAGTGCCTGCGCGAGAACCGGTAGGAAAACATAGGAAGCTCCTTATCAGGGAAGATCAAAACCATGAAGCTCAAAGGCGGCGCTCATCCGGCGCCAAGGCCAGCGCGCGCCGCCCGGTTGCCTATTATGCTTTCGGAGTCATCCGGCAGCCGATTATTTGAAGAGCCGGGGAGCGAAGTCGTTCAGACACCGGCGCCACGTCAGCCACTCATGCGCGGTTCCGGGCGACTCGAAGTACACGTTATTGATCCCCGCCTTGCTCAACTGGTCGCTGAAGTTCTTGGTGCCCGGTCCTTCCATTGAACCAATTCCCAGGAATAGGACCTTGACCTTCTTGTTGAACGCAGCCGCATCCGCAAACACGCCGTTGTTGGAGGTCTTCGGATCGAACGTACCCCCGCGGCCGCCGCCGCTGCTGCCGCTGAAGCCGCCGATGTAGGCGAACTTGTCCAGGTTGCCGAGGGCGGTCATGAACGTCTGCATGCCACCCATCGAGAGCCCGGCCATGGCGCGATTCTCGCGGCCAGGAAGCACGCGGTACGTCTTCTCGATCATCGGGCTCAGATCGGTGAGCATCATCTCGGTGAATGCCGACCCGGTGAAACCGCCCAGCCCGCCGCCCCGGCCGGCAGGGGCCGCTCCCCGCGCGCCCTGGGCCGCCGGCACTCCCGGAGCTGGCGGCGCGGCTGCTCTTGCCGGGGGGGCTGCCCCTCGGGCGTTGAATATCGAGCTATCCTCGCCCGGCTTGACGGCATTGAGGTTATCCATGACGATAATCATCGGCTTGGCCTTCTTCGCCGCAATCAGGTTGTCCAGGATGAGATCGGCGTGCCCCTGCGTATGCCAACCCTGTTCGTTTTCCCCCCAGCCGTGCAGCAGGTACAGAACGGGGTAGCGGGTCTTCCCGTCATCATAGCCCGGCGGCGTGTAGACGTAGCAGCGCCGCCACTTTTCAGTGACTTTGGAGTAGTACCACCTCTGGCTCACCTGGCCGTGCGGTACGTCTTTGGGCAGATAATAGTCGACATCCGCCGCCTCGGGGATTTCTATCCCGCTGTTGTCCCAGCCGGAGCCGAAAAATGTGCGGGTCGCCGCATCGGCGACCGTAGCGCCGTCGATGACCACTGAATAGTAGTGGAATCCCACCACCAGCGGCGTCGTGGTTACCATCCACGCACCGTCGGGCCCCTTCTCCATGTCGAAGGCACGCCCGACCCTGACCTGCACCTTCTGGGCGTCCGGCGAAACAACGCGGAACGTGGCGCGGCCATCGGGATAAACACAGGGATACTTCGCGCCCGGGACGTTCAGGCTTGAAGGTTTGCATTCGTCTGGTGTCTGCCCCCAACACAAGCCGCAATAGAGCAGCGCGAACACAATGATTCTCACTAACCTCATAGTTCCTCCTCGGAGCAGTGCCAAGAGTAGTATCGCCGGTCTCATCGGAACCGACCCGGCGTGCGGTCCGATACTGGTTATTAAAATGCGCGGCCGGAACTGTCAGAGCGCCAGGCAGTGAGCCCCGCGAGGGCGAGTTGCACCGCCGGTAGCGATCGAAAGTGAAGGGCGCCAGGAAGGCCTTATATAAGGCCTTCCTGGATGTTCAATCTGTTCTAACCCGTTACTAGAACGTGAATCGGAGCCACATCTGTATGGTTCGCGCGCCCTGAAAGCCGGTGGCCATGCCGAAGCCCGAGGATCTCGGTGTCGATCGCGTTGGAATCAGGTTGCCGCTGGAGTCGAACGGAAGATTCACGATCGTCGAATTGGTATGGCTCGTCACTTGCATGGTCGTGTTCCGCCCGGTGATGTGGGACTGGTTGAACACGTTAAAAGCGTCGATCCGGAACGAAAACCGCCGACTCTCGCCCAGACGGAACTCGCGCTGCAAGGCGAGATCGATCTGCTGGTAGAAGCAGCCGCGCATGTAGTCATTCCCGGACTCAAGCCCCACGCTACCGACTGCGGGCGGGGCAAAGGCTGAAGTGCTAAATTGCCGGTAGATATCGCTGGTGTTGCATCCGCCGCCCGGATCGGCAATAACCTTGATGCGCCCGCCAAAGTCCGGCGAGCCGGTGATTTGCTGATTGCCGGCGCCGTTCTGGAAGGACGCACCGACCGTGTAAGTGCTCGGGGTATTGGCGCTCCAGATACCGGAGAGCTGCCAGTCGCTGGTCACCGCCTTTAAGACTTGATTGGCGAAACCGGAGCCGACGTTCTTCAGCGCCGGGATAGACCACACGAAATCGCCCTTGAAGGTGTGCCGGGTGGGGATGTAGTTGGTAAACAGCTCGTTGGCCTGGTCCTGGTCGGAACGATAGGACCAACTGCCGTCGGCGGCGTGTTGGATGCGCGCTCCGGCATCTCCAAACCGCTTGAGCATGATCGTGTCGCTGAGCCTGAAATGCACACCTTGGGCAAAGCGACGATTTATCATAATCTGCAGATTGTGCGAGGTCATAAAGCCGCGCGGCATCATTATGTTGATGCTGCCGAAGCCGCGGTAAGAGCGCATCATGTTTTGGGTTACTGCCGCCCCGCCGGGAAGCGAGCTGGTGACCGTCGGGTCCTGGTTCGCCGCCAGATAGGCGGAGCCTATATCGACGGTATTGACGTTGATCTGCTCGACGACATTGTAGGCGTGCTCGCCGACGTAGGAGACATCCAGCATCGTGTTAAAAGGCAGCATATACTGTACGCCGGCGTTCCAGGTCCAGGTGCTGGGGAGCCCGCTGTTGAGCTGGTAAACATTGAGGTTGGGAGCGCTTTGGGTGGTGAGCCCACCCATCGTCTGGAACGAGGAGTAATACAAGGTCTGGTTCAGTTCGTTGGGTGGGTTTGCGATCAAGCTGTAAATGGTGTTGCCGGAGGGACGATCGAAATAGAGGCCGGCGCCGCCGCGCAGGACGATCATCTGTTTGCCGGTGACGTCATAGGCGACTCCGAAACGGGGCGCCGGGCGGAGCGTCGGCCAGTTGTAAGTTTTGGCGGGTACGGGGTCTGTTCCCGACGGAATCAAGCCGTTGGTGAAATTCCCCGAACCCGGCACCAGCGTGCCTATCGCCACGGCTGTATTGGGCCCCAAAAGTAGGCCGGTGCGCGAGTCTTTCGCCTGGCGGTTCGAGCCGCTGCAGGGCGCGGTCGTGGCGCAACCCGCCAAATAGTAGAGCGGCGCACTGGACAGGCTCCATTTGTCGGGTAGCCAGTTCACCCCCTGCCCCAGCGAGTCGTATTGCGGCTGCTGATGGACGAGGCGCACGCCGAAGTCCAGCGTGAGCTTGGAATTGACCCTCCAGTTGTCCTGGATAAAACCCTCGTAATTGTTGTAGATGTAATTGCCCTCGACGTACTTCGACAATTGGGTGTACGAGCTGAAAACGCCCATCGCCGCATTGGCGAAGCCGAACTGGGTGTCCAGCAAGTTGTTCGCGTCGTTTCCAAAATTGATGGAGCCCTGCCACGTCCCCGCCAATGATTGCTGCGCCTTGAAGCTGTGGTTCCAGTAAAAGCCGGCCTTGAGCGTGTGGCGGTTTTTCACTTTCGTGAGACTGATGGTCATGTCGGTGGTCTGGTTGGTATTCAGCCAGCCGGGGAACGGGAAGTTCGGGGGTCCGCCCGAAACGCGGCCTCCCCAGGAGAATTGGGGCACCAGGCTCATCTTCGTCCCGTCCCAGATCGGGGGCTTGACTGTTTGCATGGCCTGGTAAGCGTAATAGCTCGGGTTCAGCACGCCGGAATCGGGAAAGAGGGACGGCAGTCCGGTCAGGCCGGCCCCTGACAGGCTGGCCACGGGACTCATGGGGATGGAACTTGTGCAAAAGCCCGGCGCCGCGGTATTTGTCGGCCCAAAGCAGCCGGCAAGGTCGTTCCG
>CAZIRH010000383.1:0-4944 GCA_964541065.1 uncultured Solibacteraceae bacterium | reverse complement strand
TGAAGTACATTCCAACTTCATAGAATCAGCCCATGCTGGGCACACTGGGGCGGGCTCCCAGCCCGCGCCGGGCTCTTAGCCCGGCCTCCGGCGATTTCGATACAATGGCCCGTCATGCCGGAAACCGGGCGACCGGGCCTGAGTGTCTTTTTCCCGGCCTACAATGACGCGCCCTCGCTGCCTACGCTGCTCGAGAAGACCTTCGCCGTGCTGCCGCAGCTCACCCACGACTTCGAGGTGATCGTGGTCAACGACGGCAGCCGGGATTCGACCGCCGCGGTGCTCGAGGAGCTCTCGCAAGAGCACGGGCCCCGCTTGCGGGTGGTCACCCATCCCGAGAACCGCGGCTACGGCGGCGCCTTGCGCAGCGGTTTCGCGGCCGCCACCAAGGACCTGGTCTTCTACACCGACGGCGACGGCCAGTACGACGTGGGCGAGCTGCCCGCCCTGCTCGCCGAGATGGCGCCCGACGTGGGCCTGGTGAACGGCTACAAGCTCCAGCGGTACGACCCCTGGCACCGCGTCTGGATCGGCAAGGTGTACAACTGGATGGCGCGGCTGCTGTTCCGCATCCGCATCCGCGACATCGACTGCGACTTCCGGCTGATCCGCCGCCGGCTGCTCGAGCAGATCCGGCTGGGTTCCACCAGCGGCACCGTCTGCGTGGAACTGGTGCGCAAGCTGGAGCTCAGCCCATACCGCGTGGTGGAGGTGGGCGTGCACCACTACCCCCGCCAGCACGGGCGCTCGCAGTTCTTCCGCGTCCGTTCTCTGGCCAAGACACTTTACCAGCTCATGCGGCTCTACCTCTGCCTGGTCTTTCTCCCCGGGATCACGGGAAAGAGCCCGCGGTGACCCAACACAGGCAGGAATGCCTGTGCCACCGGTGGCACAGACTTTCCAGTCTGTGTTAAGGCGGCCGATGCTACACTGGGGAGCGCATGCTCTCGGTCGTCATCCCGGTGCACAACGAAGAGCCGTCCATCATGCCGCTGTACGACCGGCTCACGCGCACCCTGGCGGCCCTCGGCAGGCCCTACGAGATCATCTTCGTGGACGACGCCTCGACCGACCGCAGCTTCGCGCTGCTGGCCAACCTGGTGGAGACCGACCCGCATTTGAAAGTCGTCCGCCTGCGCCGCAATTTCGGCCAGACCGCGGCGCTGGCGGCCGGCTTCGACCAGACTGCCGGCGACGTGATCGTCTCCATGGACGGCGACTTGCAGCACGCTCCCGAAGACCTGCCCGCCCTGCTGGCCAAGATCGACGAAGGCTACGACATCGCCAGCGGCTGGCGCCGCAACCGCGTGGATCACCCCCTCACCCGCAAGCTGCCCTCGCGCATTGCCAACTGGCTGATGGCCCGGGCCTCCGGCATCGAGCTGCACGACTTCGGCACGACCTTCAAGGCCTACCGTGCGGAGATCCTCAAGGACATCCACCTGTACGGGGAGCTGCACCGCTTCATTCCCGCGCTGGCCAGTTTCTACGGCGCTCGCATCGCCGAAGTGCCCATCCAGAACACGGTGCGCTCCTCCGGAGGCTCGCACTACGGCCTGGGCCGCACTTTGCACGTGCTTTTCGACATCCTCACCATCAAGTTCCTGCTCAACTACTTCACGCGGCCCATGCACTTCTTCGGCAAGCTGGGCCTGGCGGGCACCTCGGTGGGCGGGTTGATCCTGGGCTACCTGGCGTTCCGGAAATTCACCGGACACGAAATCCTGGTCGAGCACGGCCCCCTGATGCTGGCGGGAAGCCTGCTGTTGCTGGCCGGGCTCATGATGTTCTCGACCGGCCTGCTGGGCGAGGTGCTCATGCGCACCTACTTCGAGAGCCAGGGCCGGCGCATTTACGCCATCCGCGAAATCCGCGCGCACGACGAGGCGCGCCGCGCCGGGCGGGCGCCATAGATGGTGTCCCCTTCTCTGACAAGGAGACCCACGATGTTCCGCTGGATTCGTATCCTTTCTCTGGCTGCACTTCTGGCGCCCGCGGCCGTCCCCCAGGACAGCCCGCTCGTGGCGCCGGAGGTGTTCCGGCTGTTGAGCGGCGAGATCTCCGGCGACATCGCCTACGATCACATTCGTCACTTGACGCTCTATCACAGTCCCAACGCCGGCTCGCGGGGCTACCGCGACAAAGTGCGCTGGATCGCCGACAAGGCGCGGCAGGCGGGCCTGGAGGACGTCCGCATCATCGAGGACCTGAAGTGGCGCGGCACGGGCTGGAGCGCGCTGGCGGCCGACTTGATGATCGTCAGTCCCGAGTACCGCCGCCTGGCCAGCTACGAGGAAGCCGCCGTGGCCATCGCCGACTACAGCCGCAGCGGCACCTGGGAAGGCGAGCTGGTGGACGTGGGCGAAGGCACCCGCGACGCCGATTACAAGCACAAGGACGTCAAGGGCAAGATCGTGCTGGTCTCGGGCCCGCCCGCCGCGGTGGTGAACCAGGCGGTCTGGAGGCGCGGGGCACTCGGCGTGGTCTACTACAATGCGGCGCGTGGGCTGGACCGCCCCGACCAAGTGGCCTGGATCCGCCTGAGCTCCCAAACGCCGAAGGACAAGCAGAACACCTTCGCCTTCTCGATCTCCTACCGCGCGGGCCTGGAGCTGAAGCGCCGCCTGGCGGCGGGCCCGGCTCCGGGCGCCATTCCGGGCGGCTTCGGCGGAGCCGTGCGGCCGGGCGAGAAGATCGTCCTGCGCGCCACGGTCGCTTCCGAGTTCGAAGAGAACCCCACGCAGTGGATGGTGGAGGCGTGGGTGCGGGGAGCCGCAGTCCGCGGACAGGCCCTCGTGCTGACCGCGCATATTCAGGAGGAGAAGTACTCGGCCAACGACGACAACAGCGGCTGCGCCAGTCTGCTCGAGATCGGGCGCGCGCTCCACAAGCTCATCCGCGAGGGCAAGCTGGCGCGCCCGGCGCGCGACATCCGCTTCTGGTGGGCCAACGAGATCTCGGGCGAGTACGCCTACTTCGCCGCGCATCCGGAGGAGCGCGGGCAGATCCTGGCCAACATCAACCAGGACATGGTGGGCGCGCGCCAGTCGCTGGCCTCGCGCATCCAGCACATCTCGCGCACGCCGGATTCGCGGCCCAGCTACCTCAACGACGTGGTCGAGAGCATCGCCCTAGCGGCGGCGCGGGGCAACTCGGCCTACCTGTCGGCCGGGCAAGCCGGCAGTCGCACCCCCTACAGCAAGCCGATTCTCTCGCAGTTCGGCTCGCGCGAGCGCTACGGCGTCGAGCTCGTGCCCTTCTTCACCTCGACCGATCACATGGTGTTCAACGACGCCATCATCGGCATCCCGGGGGTGGCGCTGACCAACTGGCCCGATCCCTACATCCACTCGAGCGATGACGACCTCTGGCAGGTCGATCCCACGCAGCTTCAGCGCAACGCCTTCGTGGTGGCGGCCACCGCCTACTATCTGGCCGCCCTGGAGCCCGCCGGCCTGCCGGTGCTGGCCACTCAAGTGCACACGGGAGTGGGCCGCTCGCTCAGCAACGCTCTGGCCCGCGCCACGGAAATGCTGGCGCTGGCGCCCCCCGCCCAGCGCGCCACAGCTTTCCACGATGGCCTCAACCTCATCGACCAGGCCACCCGCCGCGCCGCCGCCGCGCTGGACTCGCTGGCCGCCCTCAAGCCCGAGGCGCGCCTGGCAGCGCAACTCGAGGCCTGGAAGAAAGCGGTCGAGCCCGCCGGCACTTCCCGTAAGGCCGTGTTGGGCGACCACTACCGCCTGCTCAC
Source organism: uncultured Solibacteraceae bacterium (assembly GCA_964541065.1). Lineage (GTDB taxonomy): Bacteria > Acidobacteriota > Terriglobia > Bryobacterales > Bryobacteraceae > VFZS01. The sequence goes on along the minus strand of CAZIRH010000383.1, from coordinate 1,193 downwards.
CGGTCAGGCGGAGCTGCCATCCGAGCAACCGTCAGACGCCGAGAAGCGCATGGCCGGCAAGGTGCCAGAGGTCGCCGCGGGTGTGGCGGAGTACATCGAGAAGCGGTTCACGCTGCGGGGCGGAGGTCTGCACGACATCATGGCCTACGAGCTGTGGAACTTCGTGGATGGCCGCCGCAGCTACCTGGACATCTACCGCGCCCTGCGCGCCGAGGCGCAGGCCGCCGGGGAGTGGTACTACGGCAAGGTGGAGGCCTCTCAGGTGGAGGACATGCTGGAGCGGGGCGTGAAGTCGGGCGTGCTGCGCCTCAAGCAGTGAGTCCTACGCCGCCTCCTTCTTCTTGTACCCCTCGATCTTCGGGCCGACGGGGCCTTTCGCGGTGCGCGCCAGCAGGGCCTCGATCTCCGCGGGCGTCATGGCCTTCATGCTCTTGACCACGGCCACATTCTCCTCGAGCTGTTCGAGGGTCTGGACGCCGGAGACCAGCGTATCGACGTCCTGGCTCAGGGTGAAGCGCAGGCACTCGGGGATCGTGGCGATGCCGTTCCTGGCGATCGAGCCCATGCCGTTGCTCTTCATGGCGATCACGCCCAGCTTCCGAGCGCGCGCCTTGGGTATCACGGTACGGATGAAGCTCAGGTAGTGCGGATCGACCAGGTTGACCGGGTGCTGCACGGTCTCCCAGTCGTCGAAGCCCTCGAGCAGCCGCACGTGCACGGCCGGGTCGTGATGCCCGGTGAAGCCGATGTGACGCACCTTCCCCTGCTGCTTGGCCTTGACGAAGGCCTCCAGCGCCCCGCCCGGTCCCAGGATCTGGTCCACCTCGTCCTGCTTGCTTACCTGATGGCACTGCCAGAGGTCCAGGTAGTCGGTTTGCATGACCTTGAGCGTCTCTTCGAGTTGCGCCATGGCCCCGTCGCGGGTGCGCACCTCGGCCTTCGACATCAGCAGCACCTGCTTGCGCCGGCCCCCGGCCAAGGCTTTCCCGTAGATCTCCTCGCTGCGGCCCTTGTGGTAGAGGCGCGCGCAGTCGAAGAAGTTGACGCCCAGATCCATCGCCCGGTGGATGATGCGGACGGCGTTCTCCTCCCCGTCCACCGCCATGTGGTAGCCGCCCAGGCAGAACCGCGAGACCTTTAGTATTACTCCGTTAGGTATTGACAAAACGAAAAAGACCTGTTATGTTTGGGCG
>CAZIRH010000382.1:0-4956 GCA_964541065.1 uncultured Solibacteraceae bacterium | reverse complement strand
CCGCTGAGGCGCGTGCACCTCATCTGGGACATCGGGGGTTATCACTACCCGCTGCTCAACTACGCCTTCCAGAGCCTGCGCTCCGGCCGTTTCCCCGAGTGGGACCCGGCCATCTACTGCGGGATGAGTTTCGCCGGCAACATCCAGGCCGGCTTGTTCTACCCGCCTACCTGGCTGCTGTTCGCGGCCAACTGGTCCCGGGCCGGCTTGTCCTTCATGAGCCTTCAGGTCCTGGTGGCGTTCCACTTCTGGATGGCGTTTCTGTTCACCTACCTGTGGCTGCGCGAGCGCGGGCTGCGGTGGATAGCGACGGTCTTGGGAGCCGCGAGCTTCGCCTTCAGCGGCTACCTGCTGAATGAGATCCAGCACCTGGGCGCCACCTGCGGTATGGCCTGGTTTCCCCTGGCCTTATGGGGCATCGATCAGGCGTCCCGCTCGAGAAGCTGGCGGCCGCTGTGGAAGGTGGCTGTCGCCTCGGCGTTGTGCTTCCTGGCCGGGTTTCCATTCGCTTGGTTTGTGCTCTGCGCCTGCGCCCTGATCTACGCGTGCGCACTCCCGGCGCGGCGCTGGCTCGCTGGCGCGAGCCTGGCCGCCCTGGCCGCGTCGCTGCTGCTGGCGATGGTGCAGATACTGCCTGCTGCGGAAGCCACTGCCATGAGTGTGCGGGGGGAGTCGTTCGGCTCCGGCCTGCCTCGCCCGCAGGACTACTTCACGCTCTTCCTGCCCAACTACTTCGACCAGAGCCGCTTCGTGCCGCCCGGCATCGACGAGCCGCACCTCTACCTTGGTGCGTGCGCCCTGTTCGCCATCGGTTGGTGGCTGCGGCGCGGTGGTCTCCGTGCCGCCGCGCCAGCTTGGATACTGGTCGGGGCCTGCCACCTGATCATGTTGGACCCCTTTGGCCTGGTCCGGGCTGTTCTCCGCCATCTCTGGCCGCTCGACCAGATGGTCCGCGAATGGAACTTCCTGGCCTGCCTGCCGCTGGCCGCGGCCCTCCTGTCCGGCGTGGCGGTGGACGATTTCCTGAGCCGGCGTGCGCGCGCGGCACGGTCGTCTCTTACGATCGTTGGGCTTCTGCTGATGTCAGGTTGGTGCGTGCGCCAGCTCCTCGTCTGGCAGGCTGGGGGGCGCACGTTTCTTTCCGGCTGGGCCAGTCTGGCAGAGACCGGGGCGGTTTTGGTGTGCTTCAGTCTCGGTCTGCTGGCACTACGAGCGGAAGCTCGGCCCGGGTGGCGGGCCGCGCTCTCGGCGGTCTTGCTGCTACTGGTCTGGACCGATTTCAAGGTCTACGGAACCAGCCGCCGCTTCAACGCCGCCGACGGCAACCTGGACCGGATGCACGCCGCGGATGCCCGTCTGGGAGGTCCGGACTACATCGGAATGGATCGGCAGGTCTATGCCCGCTTGCGGGCTGCTCCAGGCTTCCGCGTCGTCTTAAACGAGAACCCCGCCATCCCCGACGTCCGGCACTACTGGCTGGCCAGCCCCCAGGGCTATGATCCCATGCTGCCTGCCAAATACAGGGAGGAACTCGAGGCCGCGGTTGCGTTTGTCAACGGGCGTAAGTTCATCATGGATCCGGCCCGCGAATCCGTGCTCCAACGGTTCGGCGTGGGATACGTGATCACCTTTCGCGGCAGCCCGCACTATCAGGCGTTGCTGGCGAGACCGCGCTTCCGTCTCCTGGGCTCCTCGGAGAGCTTCCTCGCCGTCTTTGAGTTCCTGGATGCGCTGCCGGCCTATCGGTGGCCAGCCGGAAGGGTCGAGTGTACACGTTGGATTCCAGAACAACGGGAATTCCAGCTTGACTCGACCTCGGGCGGCGACTTCGTCTTGCTCGAGCAGTTCTACCCCGGATGGCGAGCGTATGTGGACGGGCGCCAGGTCACCATTCGTCCGTATTCGCGGGCCTTTCAGCAAGTGTCTGTGCCCGCGGGGCCGCACCGTGTGCGCTTCGAGTATCGGGCGCGGGGCTTGCGCGCGGGCGCCCTCATCTCCCTGGCATCATGTATCCTGCTGCTCTTCGCTTTTCGCGCGACGCGAAGGTGACGCGCAGGGCGCCCTGCCTGTTGTCGGCGGCGCCGGAACTCGGCTAGTATCGCTACTCATGAGCAGTCGTCTGGGATCCTACATCGTCACGGCCGCGCTGGCGTGGGCCGGCCTCGCCGGCGGCCAGGGTCAGCGCCTGCCGGGCGGGGCGCCGCAGGCTGGGCCCGCCAAACGCGGCGGCGTCGGCACGATCCATTTCCGGTACGTCGCGGAGCCGCGCGAGAGAGCATTCGAGATCCTGGTGCCGCGCGGCTGGCAGGTGGAAGGCGGCATCTCCCGCGTGGACCCGACGCGGGCAGGCGGGCCCGCCAACTCGATTGCCGCCAAGTGCGACCTCACCATCAAGCGCGACGCCCAGGGCAGCGTGCTGATCCGCTTTCTGCCGGACGTGCTCTACATCGATATGCGCGGCTCGCCGGCCGCCGCCATGGGCGCGGTCCGCCCGGGCAGCCAGTACAACGGCATGACCTACTACCCGCTCATGAACGCTCCGGCGTTCCTGGCGCGGATTGTCTTCCCTTACGCCCATCCGCGCGCCCAGGCCGTCCAGATCCAGGAGAACAAGGCGCTGCCGCGGCTGGCGCAGAGCTACCTCCAGCGCGTGCGTGCCTTCCCCATCCCCATTCAGTTCAGCTATGACGCTGGCCTGCTGGCGGTGGCCTACCAGGAGGGCGGGGTCCCTTACCGGGAGCGCCTCATGACGGTCATTGAGAACTGGGGAGCGGCGGCCGCCGGCATGTGGGGCAACAAGGAGACCCTCCTGGTGCGCGCGCCCGCGGCGGACTTCGAGAAGTGGCTGCCCGTGTTCTCCATCGTCCAGGGTTCGGTGCGCATCAACCCGCAGTGGCTGCACGGGGAGCTGATGGGCCAGATCCAGCGCGGGGAGATCGCCCTCCGCACCCAGCGGGAGATCCAGGCGATCGATCGCCAGATCACCGAGCACCGCCGCCTGACGGTCTCCGAGATCAACAACGACATGTTCCTGACCCTCACCGGGCAGGAGGAGTACATCAACCCGCACACCGGACGCGTGGAGCTCGGCTCGAATGAGTGGCACTACCGCTGGGTCAACCCGGCGGGAGAGCAGGTCTACACCGACGACTCCTACTACGACCCCAACCGCGACCCCAGCGCGACGCGCTCGGATTTCAAACGCAGCCCCGTGCGGCCCCGCAAACCGTGAGGGGGTTCCGCCGATAGAATGAGAGATTGATCCGCGCCCTCATCTTCGACCTCGGCCAGGTCATCATCCCCTTCCGGCTTGAGCGCGGCTTCGCCGCCTTGGCCGCCCGTTGTGCCTGCCCGCCGGAGGAAGTGGAGACCCGCGTGCGGGCCAGTGATCTGCCGCTGCGCTTCGAGGAGGGGCTGATCGAACCCGGCGATTTCTTCCGCCGGTTCTCGGCGCTCGTGGGGCTCCAGGTGGACTACCGGGAGTTCTGCGACCTTTACAGCAGCATCTTCCTGCCGGAAACGCTGATCCCAGAAAGCATGCTGGCGGGCCTGCGGCGGAACTACCGGCTGTTGCTGCTGTCGAACACCAACGCCATCCACTTCGAGTGGGTCCGCGCGCGCTATCCCCTGCTATGGCAGTTCCACTACTACGTGCTTTCCTACCAGGTGGGTGCGCTCAAGCCGGCGCCGGCCATCTACCAGGCGGCTGTGGCCCGGGCGGGCTGCCGGCCCGAGGAGTGCTTCTACACCGACGACGTGCCGTCCTACGTGGAAGCGGCCCGGCAGCACGGCCTGGACGGGGTGGCCTTCTGCGGGCTTGAGCACCTGGCAGGGGAGTTGCACGCGCGAGGCGTGCGCTGGCAAGCAGAATAAATGGCGCCCTCAGGGCCGATTAATTCCGCTGATGCCGCCATAAGGTCGCCTTGTGCCCCGCACGCGGGACCGCCTATAATAGGCCCGTGAGTTCTCGTTGACAGCCGCAGACTGCAATCTGCAACCCAGGAAAGGAGTCGCTTTGCGATGTCAGAAGACACTCTGACGATTACCGACAACCGAACCGCCAAGACCTACACGGTTCCCGTCAAGAACGGCGCCATCCGGGCCATGGATCTGCGCCAGATCAAAACCTCGGAAGAGGACTTCGGACTGATGTCCTATGATCCCGCCTTCATGAACACGGCCTCGTGCGAGAGCCGGGTCACCTTCATCGACGGTGACCGCGGAATCCTGCGCTACCGCGGCTACCCCATCGATCAGTTGGCCGAGAATTGCAGCTTCCTGGAGGTGGCCTACCTGGTGCTGCACGGCGAGCTGCCTACCGAGGAGCAACTGAAGGCCTTCGAGGCCGAAGTCAAGAAGCACACCATGGTTCCGGAGTTCATCAAACGCATGCTGGACGCGATGAGCCCGGACGCCCATCCCATGGGCATGCTGGCCGCCTCCCTGGCCGCCTTGGCCACCCACTACCCGGAGTCCCGCAACGTGCTGGATCCGCAGGCGCGCTGGCGCGAGACCGTCCGCCTGATCGCCAAAGTCCCCACCCTGGGCGCCTACGCCTTCCGCCGCAAGAAGGAGCTGCCCTATGTGGCGCCGGACGACGACCTCAGCTACACCGGCAACTTCATGAACATGCTCTGGAAGATGACCGAGGCCAAATACAAGCCCCATCCGGTGCTGGAGCGTGCCTTGGACGTGCTGTTCATCCTCCACGCCGACCATGAGCAGAACTGCTCGGCGAACGCTATGCGCAGCGTGAGCAGCTCGCAGGCCGATCCGTACGCTTCCGCCGCGGCGGCCGTGGCGGCCCTGTGGGGCCCGCTGCACGGCGGGGCCAACGAGCAGGTCCTCACCATGCTGGACCAGATCGGCTCCATGGACAACATCCCCGGCTTCATCGAGCGGGTCAAGAAGCGTGAAGTCATGCTCATGGGCTTCGGCCACCGGGTCTACAAGAAC
>CAZIRH010000381.1:0-4964 GCA_964541065.1 uncultured Solibacteraceae bacterium | reverse complement strand
GGTCCTCCTGTACAAAACAGAATACCACAGAAATGTCGTTAAGTAAACAGTATTGTCGTTAGCCGGACAGTAGTGATCTGAAGCCTGCGCTGCTTCGGCGTGGTCCACGGCTCGCTGCTAGCGCTACAGAATACTGGCCCGGGCCGAAGTTGGCCCTAGCGGGCGGCGCCCGTGCCCACCGCGACTTCGGCGATAACGCGGTACAACTCTTCCGCTTGTATGGGCTTGGCGACGTACCCGTCCATGCCGGCGGCGAGGCAGCGTTCGCGGTCGCCCTCCATCGCATAGGCGGTCATAGCCACGATAGGAAGGCGCCTGCCGCCTCCCTTCTCTTTCCGCCGGATGGCGGCCGTGGCCTGGAGCCCGTCCATGACCGGCATCTGGATGTCCATGAGGACCAGGTCGATTTCCTGGCGCTCCAGCAGGGAGAGGGCTTCCGCCCCATCGACCGCCGGCAGGACCGTATGGCCGCGCTTTTCCAGCAGCCGTGAGGCTACCGTTCGATTGACCGGGTTGTCCTCCGCCAGCAGGATGCGCAACGGCGCGGCGTAGCGAACCGCTGCGGGATCGTGTCGTGGCTCAGCCTGGCCCGTCACGGAAGCGGACGCGCCGAACACCGACAGGATGGCCGACAGCAGGTCAGACTGTTTGATGGGCTTGCGCAGCCGCGCATCCACTCCAGCCTTCTGGCCGCGGGCGATCTCCTCGCGGCCGTCAGCGGAAGTCAGCAGGAGGATTTTCGTGCCCGCCAGCGCGGGGATCTGCCGGACCCTTTCCGCGACTTCGCAGCCATCCATGCGCGGCATGTCGAAGTCGAGCGCGACGATCGGGAACGGCTTCCCGCTCGCCTGCGCTTGCTCCATCGCTTCGAGCGCCGCGCGGCCGTCCTCCACGCACGTCGGCGCCATTCCCCAACTGCGGAGCATCTCCGACAGAATCAGCCGGTTCGGAGCATGGTCGTCGGCCACCAGGATCGGGATGCCCGCCAGACTGACGGCCTGGCGCGGCGCCTCGGCCTGCACGGGTTGCACTCGGAACGTCGCCGTGAAATGGAACGCGCTTCCGCCAACGGTGCGCTTCCCGTCTTCGTCTCGCCAGGGGCTCTCGACCCAGATGCGGCCTCCCATCAGGTGCACGAGGTTCGAGGCGATGGCGAGGCCCAGTCCGGTGCCCCCGTACTTCCGGCTAGTCGCCGCGTCCGCCTGCTCGAACGGCGCGAAGATCGCCTGCTGCTTTTCCTTCGGGATCCCGATCCCCGTGTCGGCCACCGTGAAATACAGGCTGACCCGGTCACCTGAGTGCGCTTCCGGCCAAATGCGCACCAGAATCTCCCCCTCCTCGGTAAACTTGACCGCGTTACCGACCAGGTTCAGCAGGATCTGCCGCAGGCGTCCCGGATCGCCCACCAGCCCGTCGGGGACCTCCGCCAAGGTGTGACCGATCAGTTCCAGGCCCTTGTCGTGAGCGCGAAAGGCCAGCGTGTGCAGAACGTCCGCCACGCAGTCGCGCAGCGCGAATTCTACCGGCGCTAGCACCAGCCTGCCCGCCTCGACTTTGCTGAAGTCCAGGATGTCGTTCAGGATGGTGAGCAGCGAGTCGGCGCACGTCTTGACCGTGGTCAAGTATTCGCGCTGCTCGGCGTTGAGGCGCGTATCCAGCACCAGTTCGGTCATGCCGATAATGCCGTTCATGGGCGTCCGGATCTCGTGGCTCATGTTGGCCAGGAATCCCGACTTCGCCGCCCCGGCTCTCTCCGCCGCGAGGCGCGCGGACCGCAAGCGCACCGCCATCCAGATCAGCGACACCATCGCGCCGGACAGCACGGCCAGCCCGGCCGTCTGCACCCGCATCTGCCGGCGGACCTCCGTCAGGTTTTCAACCGTCAGGGCCTCGATGGTCGGATAACCGTACCACTTCAGGGAAATCGTGGAGAACGTCCCGTCCCGGGCCATGGCGCTGATCTCCTGGCGCAGCAGATCGGCCACCGGAATTGCGGCGGGGTTCCTGGGCGTGGCGCCGATCCCCGACCACAGCCTCGCGCCGGGGATCGGTGACATCCACAACTGGCAGCCCTCCGGCTTCTTGAACAGGGAAGCGTGGGCGATGCTGTCCGCGATCACTGCGGCCTTGATCTTTCCACCGCAGACCGCCTCTACCAGCTCCGCCACGCCGCCCAGCACCTCCTGCCTGGCCTTGGGCAGGTGCTTGTGGGCGATGATAGCGGCCAATCCCTTGATGACGCCCACCGGGTGTCCGGCCACGTCGTCAGCGCTCAAGCCGCCGCCGGAGCTCAGTGACACCAGCGAGTAGCTGATTTCAAAGTACGGCTCCGTAATGTGGAGATGGCTGCGTTCCGGTATCCGGTTCACCACCGGCCACAGGTCGGTGTATCCCCCCGTCAGGGCCCGGTCCGGACCCTCGGGTACATGAACCCACTCGAGTTTGACGCCCGTTCTGCGCGCCGCCTCGCTGATGAGCTCGATCCCCGGACCGTACGGGCGGCCATGGCGATCGACATACTGTCTGGGCGGGGCGTGCTGGAACCCGATGCGGTAGGTCCGCCGGAGGTCCGGCCCGCGGCGCCACCTCAGAGATCCCAGAGCGAGCGCCACGGACGCGGCTGCCGCCACCGCTAGAACCGTGCGTCGAGACACTTGCACCCACTACATATCGGCCCACTCGATGCCCTGTAATAGCCGGCCGCCTACACTCTCCGCACCTCGATCCCCAGGTCCACGAACGGCGCGATCATCTCGGCGGTTGCGCCGGTGTCCGTGACGATCGTGTCGATCTCCTGGACGGGACACACCAGGCACTTGGCCGTCTGCCCCAGTTTCGGGTGATCGGCCAGAATGATCCTCATACGAGCCTGACGAAGCTGGGATCCGACGGGCGGCGGCAAGACTTCGGTGCGGGGAGCTTTCGGTGTTTTCTATAGCAGCATCTCTGCCAACGCCTGGGAGCGGGTGGCGGACCGCGTGCCCTTCACCGTCCGGCCTTTGCTGATCCCTGTGTCCCCAATTCCAGCATCGCATGAGTAGTGTACCGGGATGGCCGCCCAGAAAAGGCCTGCACGCCGGGGGGCGGGCGAGCGTCTGTAAGTTTGTGGCGCTGCTCGCTGTAGGAGTGTCTTCTCAGGCCAGCGGCCACGGGTAAACGTATGGCGGAATGGGTGCTGAAGGTCGCCGATGCGCGCGGGGAGATCCAGCAGCACACGGTGGAGGCCGCGAGCGAGCAGGAGGTGCGCGACCGTTACGCCCAGCAGGGGTACCTGGTCTACTCGGTCCGGCGGCGCGGCGGGATCGCGGCCCTGCCGGCCCTGCGGAGGCGGCCCCGCCGGCTCAACCTCGGACGCTTCCTGGTCTTCAACCAGCAGTTCGTCACGCTGGTGAAGGCGGGCCTGCCCATCCTGAAGGGCCTGGACCTGCTGGCCGACCGGCTGACCGACCCGCGCCTGGGCCAGCACGTCCGCGCCGTGCGCGACGGCGTGCGCAACGGGGCGCTGCTGTCGGACGCTTTCCGCCGCCAGGGCGTGTTCCCGCCCATCTACGTCACGTCGATGCTGGCGGGGGAGAAGAGCGGCAGCCTGGCCGAGGTGCTGGACCGCTACATCGCCTACCAGCGGCTGGCCCTGGCGGTGCGCAAGAAGCTGCTGCTCTCGCTGATCTACCCTTCGCTGCTGCTGACGCTGGTTTGCGGCCTGGTGGTGTTCCTGGTCACCTACGTGGTGCCGAGCTTCGCCGAGCTGTACCGGAGCCTGTCGGCCCAACTGCCGCGCATCACCCAGATCTTGATCGCGGTGGGGACCACGGCGCGCAACTACGTGCTGGGCGGCGTGGCGTTGCTGGTGGCCGCCGTGCTCGCGTTCAGGCTGTGGTCCCGGGCGGAGGCGGCGCGGGAAAAGGTGGACCGGGTGAAGCTGCGCATCCCGCTGTTCGGAGAGATCTGGATCAAGTACCAGGTGGCGCAGTTTGCGCGCATCCTGAGCACGCTGCTGGTGGGTGGCATCCCCCTGGTGCAGGCGCTGGAGACGGCCTCGGAGTCGCTGGGTTCGAGCCTCCTGCGCCGGGCCCTGGAGAAGGCCCAGCGTCTGGTGCGGGAAGGGCAGACGCTCTCTTCCGGGCTGACCGCCACCGGGCTGGTACCGGGCCTGGCCATCGACATGATCGAGGTCGGGGAATCCACCGGTGCGCTGCCCTCGATGCTGGCCAGCGTGGCCGAGTTCTATGAGGACGACGTCAACACGCGCCTGACGGCAGCGCTGTCGCTGATCGAGCCCTCGATCATGATCTTCATGGGCGCGTTCGTCGCCTTCGTGCTGGTGGCGTTGTATCTGCCGATCTTTTCGCTGGCGGAAACGCTGAGGTAAGTATGGCAAGCGACCGAGTCAAACCGCCGGATCCGGCCGAGGAGGCCGCGCAGTCGCGCGCCGTGGCGGCGCGCTACCGCTGCGAATTCGTGGACCTGAAGGAAGCGCGCATCGACCACGAGCTGTTCCGCTCGATTCCGGTGGACCTGATGTTCCGCTACAACTTCGTGCCGCTGCGCGCCTCGAACGGCACGCTCGAAATCGCCTTGGCCGACCCCCGCAACCTGAACCTGATCGACGAGCTGTCGGTCCTGCTCCAGAAGAAGCTGCGGGTGAAGGTGGCCGCGCTGTCGCAGATCGCGGACCTGCTGAAGAAGACCGAGCAGAGCCAGCGGGTGCTCGAAGAGGTCACCGAGGGGTTCACCCTGGACGTGGTGGCGGAGGAGGAGAGCCAGGAGGAGACGCTCTCGATCGACCGGCTGAGCGCGGCCGAGAGCGACATCGCGCCGGTCATCCGCCTGGTTGATACCACCATCTTCAACGCGCTGGAGCGGCGCGCCAGCGACATACACATAGAGACCCGTGACACCGAGGTGGCCATCAAGTACCGCATCGACGGCGTGCTGCACTACGCCATGCCGCCCATCGCCAAGGA
>CAZIRH010000380.1:0-4984 GCA_964541065.1 uncultured Solibacteraceae bacterium | reverse complement strand
AGTCCCAGGAGCGCATGCTGCTGGTGGTCGAGAAGGGCCGCGAGGAGGAAGTCTTCGGCGTGTTCCGCAAGTGGGGCCTGGACGCGGTAACCATCGGGACCGTGACCGGCGACGGGCGGCTGCGCGTGAAGGATCACGGCCAGGTGGTGGCCGAGATTCCCAACCGCGCGCTGGCCGATGAGGCCCCGCTGTATGACCGGCCGCACACCGCGCCGCGGCGCAAAGCGCCCCTGGAAGGACCCGCGTTCGCGAGCCGCAACCTCACCGCCGACCTCCAGGCGCTGGTGGCCTCGCCGGATTTGTGCTCGAAGCGCTGGATCTGGGAGCAGTACGACTACATGGTGCGCACCAACACCACCCAGGGCCCCGGCGGCGACGCGGCCATCCTGCGCATCAAGGAGACCGGCACCTCGCTGGCCATGGCGCTGGACGGCAACGGGCGCTATTGCTACCTCGCGCCGCGCGAGGGCGCGCGCCTGGCGGTGGCCGAGTGCTGCCGCAACCTCTCCACGGTGGGCGCGCTGCCGGTGGCCGCCACCAACTGCCTCAACTTCGGCAACCCGGAGCGTCCCGAGATCATGGCCCAACTGGTCGAGGCCATCGAGGGCATGGGCGAGGCGTGCAGCTTCTTCGAGACCCCCATCACCGGGGGCAACGTCAGCCTGTACAACGAGACCCTGGGCGAAGCCGTCTACCCCACGCCGGTGCTGGGCATCGTCGGCCTGATGAAGACCGCCCAGCCGCTGAGCATCGACTTCAAGCAGGAGGGCCGTGCCATCGTCCTGCTGGGCGGGCTGGGAACCTGCGACGCCACCCGCTTCGGCTCCACCCAGTACGCCAAGGTGATTCTGAAGCAGCTCTGGGGCCTGCCGCCGGCTTTGGACCTGGACTACGAGAAGCGCGTGCAGGCCGCCACGCGCGAGATCGTCTGCGCCGGCTTGGCCGAATCCGCCCACGACTTGAGCGACGGCGGGCTGGCCGTGGCGCTGGCCGAGTGCTGCTTCGGTCAGACCGGCGTAGGCGCCGCGGTGGACCTGGCCAGCGACCTGCGGCCCGAGTTCCTGCTGTTCCACGAAGGTCCCTCCCGCATCCTGATCTCGACGGGGCAGCCCGAGCGGGTGACCCGAATCGCGCACCGGCACCGCATCTCGGCGCCCGTCATTGGCGCTACCATGAAAGAGGGCCTCGAGATTCGCACCCGGGGCGTAGTGCTGGTGGATTGCGACATCCGGTCCCTGCGCGCGGGCTGGGAAGGCGCGCTGGAGAAGGCACTGGAGGGATAGGGGCATGTCGGACGGCTTCCACGACGAATGCGGCGTCATCGCCGTCTACGGCCATCCGGAAGCCGCCCACCTGGCCTACCTGGGTCTGTATGCGCTCCAGCACCGCGGCCAGGAGAGCGCCGGCATCGCCGCCAGCGACGGCCGCGACGTGAACTGCATCAAGGGCATGGGCCACGTCGTGGATGTGTTCACTCCCGAGCAACTGGCCCAACTGCCCGGCGAGATGGCCATCGGCCACACCCGCTACTCGACCGCCGGCGATACGATGCTGGCCAACGCGCAGCCCTTCTCCGTGGTGTGCAACAAGGGCCGCCTCGCGGTGGCCCACAACGGCAACCTCACCAACGCCGGCGAGTTGCGGCGGGAACTCGAGCACCAGGGTTCGATCTTCCAGGCCACCTCCGACACCGAGGTCATTCTGCACCTGGCGGCCCTCTCGCGCGAGCGCACCCTGGCCGGCGCGCTGCGCGAGGCCCTGCTCCAGTTGGACGGCGCCTTCTCGATGGTGGTGCTGGCCCAGGACCGCGTCATCGTGGCCCGCGATCCTTGTGGCTTCCGCCCCCTGGCCATGGGCCAACTGGAGCTTTCCGGCGGCAAGAAGTGTTACGTGTTTGCCTCGGAGACCTGCGCGTTCGATCTGATCGGCGCGGCGTACCTGAACGAGGTCGAGCCGGGCGAGATGGTGATCGCCGGCCCGGAGGGGCTGACGCGCGAGCGGTACGTGCCGGAGCGCCCGCGGGCCCAGTGCGTCTTCGAGCACGTCTACTTCGCGCGCCCGGATTCAATGGTCTTCTCGCGCCCGGTGCAGCAATCCCGCGAAATGCTGGGGCGCCTGCTGGCGCGCGAGCACGCGGTCGATGCCGACGTGGTGGTCCCCGTGCCCGACTCGGGCGTAACCGCGGCGGTGGGCTACTCGGCCGCCTCCGGCATTCCCTTCCGCCACGGCCTCATTCGCAATCACTACATCGGACGCACTTTCATCGAGCCGTCCCAGGCCATCCGCGATTTCGGGGTGAAGCTGAAGCTCAATCCGGTGCGGCACCTGCTGGACGGCAAGCGGGTCATTCTGGTGGATGACTCGATCGTGCGCGGGACCACCAGCCGCAAGATCGTGCGCATGGTGCGCCAGGCCGGGGCGCGCGAGGTGCACCTGCGGATCTCCTGTCCGCCCACCGCCTCGCCCTGTTTCTACGGCGTGGATACACCCACCAAGCGCGAGCTGATCGCCGCCAACTCGAGCGTCGAGGAAATCCGCCGGTTCGTGGGCGCGGACACCCTGGGCTACCTCTCCCTGGGCGGCTTGCGCGAAGCGGTCGCCGATACCGAGCGTTGCGAGTACTGTTATGCCTGCTACACCGGTGATTACCCCACCGAACTCGGCAACCTCGAGGAACTGGTGCAGATCAAGACCCGCCGCTGGTAGCGTCCTGCTTCGCTAACGGTTGGACAGTGCTACCCTGTGGGACAGGCCTTCAGCCTGTCGAGCCATGCCGCAAGTCGCTCCTTCCGCGCAACGGGTTCCCTACTCCCGCATCCGTGAGCTGGCCGAGCTGGCCATGTCGCGCCCCGACGTGCTCAAGCTGTATTTCGGCGAATCCAACCTGCCCACGCCGGAGTACATCAAGCGCGCGGCCTTCAAGGCCATGGCCGACGGCTACACCTTCTACACCGAGAACGCCGGCCTGCCCACGTTGCGTCGCGGTCTGGCCGAACACTATCAGCGGTTGCACGGCGTCACGCTCGATCCGGGAAGCGAGATTGTCGTCACCGCCTCCGGTGTGCAGGCCTTGAACGTCAGCATTCGCTGCGCCCTCGACCCGGGCGATGAAGCGCTCGTGCTGACCCCGGTCTGGCCCAACGGCGCCGCCAACGTCATGATCGCCAGCGGCGTGCCCCGCGAGATCCCCCACGTGCTGGTGGGCGACCGCTACGAGGTAGACTTCGACGCCCTGGAGGCCGCTCTCACACCGCGCACACGCCTGCTCATCTATACGTCGCCCTCCAACCCCCTGGGTTGGGTGGCCACCGAAGAGGAGCAGAGCCGCCTGCTCGAGTTCGCGCGCCGGCACGGATTGTGGCTGCTGGCTGACGAAGTCTACGAGCGGCTGTACTATCGCACCGGCAAGCTGGGGGAGCCGGCGCCCTCGATCCTGCGCCAGGCCACGCGCGAGGACGCCGTCATCGTGGTGCAGTCCTTTTCGAAGGCGTACTGCATGACCGGCTGGCGGGTGGGGTGGCTCGTTGCCCGCCGCGACCTGGCGCGCAAGGCCGCCGAGCTGAACGAGTTCATCGTCTCGCACGCCCCCAGCTTCGCCCAGCGCGCCGCAGAGACCGCGCTGGTGTGGGGCGAGGGCGAATTGCGCAAGATGCTGGCGCGGTTGAAGGACAACCGCGACTTCTGCCTGGCCGCCCTGCGCAAGATGCCCGCCGTGACGGTGCCCGATCCCGAGGGCGCCTTCTATGTGTTCCCCAGGATCGCGGGGCTCACCGATTCCTTCGACTTCTGCCGCCGCCTGCTGGAGGAAACCAGCGTGGGCCTGGCCCCCGGGGTCGCCTTCGGCGCGGGTGGCGAAGGCTCCCTGCGCATCTGCTACGCCGCCGAGCGGGCCATCCTGGAACCCGCCATGGAGCGGCTGGGAGGGGTCCTGTCAAGCCAGGCTGGGCCACGGTAGCCCGCTGCCCCCTCGGCTATTTCCCGCTTTTGTCGTGCGGAACCCGGACCTGGGCGCTCGCCGTGGCCGCGTTGCCCGAGGCATCCACTGCTCGATAAGTCACCGTGTAAACGCGCCCGTTCCCCGGTCCCGAACGCTCCGCGCGGAGAAAGAACCTCCGGTCATCGGCGCCAAGCTGGGCTCCCTGAATGTCGTTCGGTTCGTCGCCGTCACCCAAGCCGTTGTCGGGTTCGTTGCTGACGATGGAGGCCAGCGCAATGCGTGGGTTGAGGTCGCAGGTGTCGCCGAGCTGAATGCTAGCCGTGACTTCCACCAGCTTGTGGTTGGGTGGCCAGAGTTGGGACGGCGACAAAGACACGCTCAGTGCGGGAGGGCTGGTGTCCCGGACAGCGACGACTACACCGTCGCTCGCGGTCCCGCCCTTGCCGTCGCTGACGGTCAGGATGATGTTATGCGTGCCCAAGGGGAGTGTGGGGTTGATCACCGGGCCGGTCAATGTCCCAAATGGCCCCGTCCAGGTGAAAGTGAGCGGGTCACCATCGGGGTCACTCGATGCAGAGCCATTGAGCGTCACCGGCGCACCGGTGGGGGCGCAGCACTCCACCGTCTGGTCCGGTCCGGCGTTCGCGACGGGGGGATCATTCCCCGGCAGGAGCACGCCCGCCACGAGCAGCGTCCCCGATTCGGTCGGTGCCACGCCCCGCGGAGATCCCATACGTGGATGGGAGATCTTCTGCACGAGGGTCCCATCGTAGCGGAAGCGGTAGATCCCGTCGTCCGAGTAGTCCACAGGAGTACCTCCGTTGTCACCCACGAAGATGTCCCCACCGGTGGTCACGGCGAGGGGGTTAGGCTCCCTCAGATATGCTGCACCGAGACTGCGCATCAGGTTCCCGTCCACACTGAACTCTCTAACCTCACGGGCTTGAGGGTAAGGTTCCGGGCTAAACACGACGAGAAGAGTGCCGTACGGGCTAACAGCCCGTGGATAAAGTCGCCGAAACATCTTGAGGTGAGGATGTTTTGGAC
>CAZIRH010000379.1:0-4989 GCA_964541065.1 uncultured Solibacteraceae bacterium | reverse complement strand
TTTTGGCTGGAAGTGGTCACCCTGGTGGTGCCCGGCTTCAACGACTCGGGGGAGGAACTGAGCCGGATCGCCGAGTTCCTGGCCGGGGTCTCGCCCGACATCCCCTGGCACGTGACGGCCTTCCACAGCAACTACAAGATGGACGACGCCCCGGACACGCCGCCCGAGAGCCTTCTGCGCGCGGCCCAGATCGGGCGGCGGGCCGGCCTGCCCTACGTGTACGCCGGCAATCTGCCCGGGGCCATCGGCGGCGGAGAGGACACCTTCTGCGCCTCCTGCGGGGCGCGCCTGATCCGCCGCTACGGGTTCCGCGTGCTGGACTACCGGCTGACGCCCCAGGGGCGCTGCCCCGACTGCTCCCAGGCCATCCCCGGCCGCTGGGCGCAGGCCTTCCATCCCCGGCCCGGCCTGTGGCCGTTCTGAGCCCCTTGCCCTCCCCCAGTTCTCGGTGGGCCCAAGGTGGCATAGGCATTCCTTGCCTGTGTGTCGCGTGTCCCCCAACAGGCCGGGAGGCCTATTCTACCTACCGGGACACCCTGCAAACTTGGGGGAGGGCAAGTCTGAGTCCGCCTTGACGCGCCTCCGGTCGCCCGCCTACAATTAAAGGGCGCGTAAGGAGGCCACATGAGATCCATTGGCTTGCCTGAGCTTCTGGTCATTTTGGGCGTCGCCGTTCTCCTGTTCGGGGGGAAGAAGATCCCTGAGGTGGCGAAAGGTTTGGGTGAGGGTATTCGCAACTTCAAGAACGCCCTGAAGGGCGAGGAGAAGGCCGAAGAGAAGAAGCAGGCATAGGCTTCCTGGCCCGCCCGCACCGCAGGACGGAGTGCTTGATCGGCTTGCCAACAAAGGAAAACCCCGCGCCCTGGGGCGCGGGGTTTTCAGTTTTTGAAGCAGGCTACTTCTTCTTGGGGGGGACGATGGCGTCCTTGACCACCTTCGCCACCCGGAACTTCACCACTTTCTTGGCCGGGATCTTGATGGGTTCGCCGGTGGCGGGGTTGCGCCCCATGCGGGCCTTGCGCTCCACCCGGACCAGCCGGCCGACGCCCGGGATCACGAACATGCCGGTCTTCTTCGTCTCCCGGACGGCCACGGCGGCGTAACTCTCGATGAACTGCTTGGCCACCTTGTTGTTCACCCCACAGGCGCCAGCGATCTCCCGAACCAGTTGCGTTTGCGTCATGCGTTTGGCCTCAGCCATAGCTCGTTTGCAATCCTCCCGAATTGAACGTCAACCGCCCTAGAGCAGGGCGTGCCATGCCCGGACAGCCGCGCTCCAGAAAGCCCCGGCCCTCCGGACACAACCACTCGAACCGTCCATATTATGCGCAATCGCGCCGCGGATGTAAAGAGAAAATGTGCGCGGAAGGCCCATTTTTTCAGGCTTCCGGCGGTGGTGCGCCGGGGGGAGCCCCTTCAGGCGCACGCCGCGGCGGCCCGCGGCGCACCCGCGGGGGCCGCCGCAGGCTCCGGCCGCCCGTCCGGCAGGCCCAGCAGCTTGCGTAGCTCGACCTCCAGGCGGCCGGCCATCTCCGGGTGGTCCTTGAGGAACTGGCGGGCGTTCTCGCGCCCCTGCCCGATGCGCTCCCCCTGGTAGCTGAACCAGGCGCCGCTTTTCTCGATCAGGCTGTGAGCGGCTCCCAGATCCAACAAATCGCCCTCCCGGGAGACCCCTTCCCCATAGATGAGGTCGAATTCCGCCTCCCGGAAGGGCGCCGCCACCTTGTTCTTGACCACCCGGGCTCTGGTGCGACTGCCCACCACGGTGTCCCCTTCTTTGATGCTGGCGATGCGCCGGACGTCCAGTCGCACCGTGGCGTAGAACTTCAAGGCCCGCCCCCCCGTGGTGGTCTCCGGGTTGCCGAACATCACCCCGATCTTCTCCCGGATCTGGTTGATGAAGACCAGGCACGTGCTGGTGCGGGCCACGGACCCGGCCAGCTTGCGCAGGGCCTGGGACATCAACCGGGCGTGCAGCCCCATGAAGCTGTCGCCCATCTCGCCTTCCAGTTCGGCCTTGGGCACCAGCGCCGCCACCGAGTCCACCACGATGACGTCCACCGCCCCGGAACCCACCAGGGCCGCGGTGATCTCCAGGGCTTGCTCGCCGTAGTCGGGCTGGGAGATCAGGAGGTTGTCGGTATCCACGCCCAGGCGGCGGGCGTAACCGGGATCCAGGGCATGCTCGGCATCGATGAAGGCCGCCGTGCCCCCGGCTTTCTGGGCCTCGCCGATCACGTGCAAGGCCATCGTGGTCTTGCCGGAGGCCTCCGGGCCGAAGATCTCCACCACCCGGCCGCGGGGAAAGCCGCCCACTCCCAAGGCGGCATCCAGCGAGATGGACCCGCTACGGATCACCGCCACCGGCAGCACGCTCCGCGACCCCAGGCGCAGAATGGACCCCCGGCCGAACTGCTTCTCCAACTGGTTGAGGGTGGCCTCGATAGTCTGCTGGCGCTCGCGCTGGTCCATGACAGGCTCCTGGGGCACTTATTAAGGTGCGGTCAGGAGCCGGCGATTCTCAAGGAAAGTTGTCAGCGGCCCCGCGTGGCCGCCGCGGGGGCAGGCTTGGGCGAAGCCTCAGGGGCGGAAGCGGCGCCAGCCGCCTGCGCCGGCCGCGCCAGGCCCAGGATGTGCCGCAGGTCGGCCTCCAGCTTGGCGGCCACCTCCGGGTTGTCTTTCAGGAACTGCCGGGCGTTTTCGCGGCCCTGCCCGATGCGTTCGCCCTTGAAGCTGAACCAGGAGCCGCTTTTCTCGACGGCATTGTGCTGCACGCCCAGGTCGATCAGGTCGCCCTCGCGCGAGATCCCCTGCCCATACAGGATGTCGAACTCCGCTTCCCGGAACGGCGCGGCCACCTTGTTCTTGACGATCTTCACCCGGGTGCGGTTGCCCGTGACCACGTCGCCTTCCTTGATGGCCGCGATGCGGCGGATGTCGGCGCGCACGGTGGCGTAGAACTTCAAAGCGCGGCCCCCGGAAGTGGTCTCGGGATTGCCGAACATCACCCCGATCTTCTCGCGGATCTGGTTGATGAAGATCAGGCAGGTGTTGGACTTCGAGACGATGCCGGCCAGCTTGCGCAGAGCCTGGGACATCAGCCGGGCCTGAATGCCCACGAAGGCCTCGCCCATCTCCCCGTCCAGCTCGGCCTTGGGGACCAGGGCGGCCACCGAGTCGATCACCAGCACGTCGATCGAGCCCGAAGAGATCAGCGCAGAGGTGATTTCCAGAGCCTGCTCGGCGTAGTCGGGCTGCGACACCAGCAGGTTGTCCACGTCCACGCCAAGCTGGCGGGCGTAGGTGGGATCCAGGGCGTGCTCGACGTCGATGAACGCTGCCATGCCCCCCGCCTTCTGGGCGTTGGCCACCAAGTGGAGGGCCACGGTGGTCTTGCCAGAGGATTCCGGGCCGAAGACCTCGCTGACCCGGCCCCGGGGAAAGCCGCCCACACCCAGCGCCGAGTCCAGCGCCAGCGAGCCGGTGGGAATGGTGGCCACCGGCACAATGGCCTCCTTCGAGCCCAGCCGCAGGATGGACCCTTTGCCGAACTGTTTCTCAATCTGGCTGAGCGCCAGCCCCAGCGCGCGCGCACGGTCTTTTTCTTCCATGAAAGGATACCCCTCCGGTGATTATACAGGACACCAGTCCGCGCGGTCTGGCAGCTACATCCGCGGCGCGTAGTAGCCCTTGCGGGCGCGCACCACCAGGTCCCGGCGGCCCTTCACCCGCACGTCGACCGTCTGGTAGCCCCCGTCGGTGCGCAGCGGCTCGGGGCGGTAGAAGATGTTGTACTGGTGCCGTAGCTCGTTGGCGATGTTCTCGAAGGACTGGCCCAGGTCCTCGACCTTGAAGGGGAACAGTGACACCCCCCCGGTCTCCGCGGCCAGGTACTTGAGCACCTTGTCCCCATCGGTCTCGATCTTGGTGATGTTGGTCGAGATGGTGTAGACAACCACATCGTTCTTCTGCGCCATCTCCAGGGCCTGGTCGCGGCTGTAGCGGCTCTGATTGTCCTCTCCGTCGCTGATGAGGATCATGGCGCGGCGGAACTTGTGGCGGGGCTGCTCCTTGCCCAGCTTGTCGCGGCAGGCAAAGAAGACGGCGTCGTAGAGAGAGGTGCCGCCACCAGGATGCAGGTCGCGAATCAGCTTGGCCAGATGCTCATGGTTGTCGCCCAGGTCGGCCACCAGCTCGGCGGTGGTGTCGAAGCTCACCACCAGGGCCTTGTCCTGCCGCGGCCTCAGCACGCTGGTGATGAACTCGATGGCCGCCTCCTGGATGAAGCGGAAGCGGTCGCGGATGCTGTTCGAGGTGTCCACCAGGATGGCCATGCGCAACGGCAGGTCCGATTCCGCCGCGAACTCGAGGATGTTCTGGCCCTTCCGGCTCTCCACAACCTCGAAGTCGGCGCGGCCCAGGTTGGTCACGAAGCGGCCCCGCTTGTCGGTCACCGTGAACAGCAGGTTGACGCGGGTGACCTCCAGGATGATGCGAGTCTTGATGTCTTCCTCGACGTGGGGGGGCGCCTCGGCCGGCTTCTGAGCGCCGCGCTGCTGCCCGAGCGCCAGGCCCGCCGTCCCCAGAAAAAGAAACAGAACGCCAACCGCCTTCATAGCCACCTCGCTCCGATTTGATTATAGAAGTCCCGCGAGCCAGCGCTCAAGTTCTTCCGGCAGCGGCGCCTCCACCGTGACCGGCAGACCGGTCGAGGGTTGGGTGAAGCGGACGCGCTGGGCGTGCAGGAAGAAGCGCTCGAGCGGAGGCCGGCCCGGGACACGGGCCGGTGCTCCGTACAGGCGGTCGCCCACCACGGGGTGCCCGAGGCTGGCGAAATGCGCGCGGATCTGGTGGGTGCGGCCCGTCCGGAGGCGCACCTCCAACAGGGTGAACGCCGCAAAGCGCCGGAGCACCCGGTACTCGGTCACGGCCTCCCGCCCGCGAGCCGCCCGCGCCGTCATGCGCAGGCGCCGGCGGCGGTCACGGCTG
>CAZIRH010000378.1:0-4998 GCA_964541065.1 uncultured Solibacteraceae bacterium | reverse complement strand
AGAAGGAGGTATATTGTACGACCCATGAACAAATACTCTTGGTCCGGCAGGACCGCCATCCTGCTGATTCTGCTGTGTTGTGTTTCCACGCTGGCCTGGGCCCAGCAGACCTCGGGCTCGGTTTCCGGCGTGGTGAAGGACAACCAGGGCGCGGTGGTCCCCAACGCCAAGGTGGTCCTGATCAACCAGGCCCAGGGCACCGTGACCCGCGAGCTGACTAGCGGCGCGGACGGAAATTTCGTTATCACCTCGCTCTTGCCGGCCACCTACACGGTGACGGTGGAGGCGACGGGCTTCAAGAAGTTTGAAAGAAAAGACATAAGGCTGTTCGCTAACGACCGCATCGCCGTCGGCGACATCACGCTGGAGGTTGGCGCCCTGACCGAGACGATCACCGTCGAGGCCTCGGCCGTGCAGTTGCAAACCCAGAGCGCCGAGCGTTCCGGCATCGTGACCGGAATCCAGACGGTGAACCTGGCCTTGAACGGCCGCAACTACCTCGGCCTGGTCGGGAGCGTGCCGGGTGTGGTCAGCGAGTTCAACGGCCAGATCGCCGGCCCGGGCATCGGCAACATCAACATCAACGGCCAGCGCAACAACCAGAACAACATCACGCTGGACGGCGTGTCGAACATGGACACGGGGTCCAACAACACGCAGCACACCAGCCTGAACATCGACGCGATCGCCGAATTCAAGATCCTGAGCAACAGCCACCCGGCCGAATTCGGCCGTTCCTCGGGCGGCGCGGTCAACGTGGTGACCAAGAGCGGGACGAGCGAATTTCACGGCACCGGCTACTGGTTCCACCGGAACGAGGGGATGAACGCGCAAACCTGGCGGAACAACGCGGATGGCATCAGGGCCAAGAAGACGTACCGCTACAACTACCAGGGGTTTAACCTCGGCGGGCCGTTCTACATCCCTGGCAAGTTGAACACGGCCAAGGACAAGCTGTTCTTCTTCGTGGGCCACGAATGGCAAGAGCAGCTCGTGCCGAACACCGAGCGGCGGGTGACCGTGCCGACCGCGGCCGAGCGCAACGGCGACTTCAGCCTCAGCCACGAGAGCGACGGCAGGCTGGTCACCATCAAGGACCCGCTGAACGGGCTGCCCTTCGCGAACAACCAGATCCCGCAGACGCGCTGGAACGCCGATGGGCGGAAGATCCTGAGCTGGTACCCGCAGCCGAATTTCACCGGCGACCCGGCGTACAACTACGTGACCCAGGTTTCCGCCTCCTATCCGCGCCGGCAGTTGCTGTTCCGGGGCGACTGGAACATCAGCGAGAAGTGGCGCGCCTACGTCCGCTACATCCGGGACAAGGACGACCAGATCATGCCGTACGGGCAGTGGAACGCGAGCTACAACATCCCGTTCGGGCCGATGCACTTCGGCCAGCCCGGCCGTTCGGCGATCTTCAACCTGACCACCATCATCAATCCGACCCTGACGAACGAGTTCATCTTCGGGCCGAGCAAGAACCGCCTGGACATCACGCCGGTGGACGATGCCTTCAAGCGGGACAAGCTGGGCTTGAGCTACGTCATGCCGTTCCCGAAAGCCGACTCGCTCGGGCTGGTGCAGAACTGGAACTACGGCGGGGTTCCGAACGCCCCGACCAGTAGCTTCAACGGCACGCCGTTCCTGAACGCGAACAACTCGTTCGACTTCACGGACAATATCATCAAGGTCCGCGGCGCGCACCAGGTGAAGCTCGGGGTGTACATCCAGCGCAGCCGGAAGGACCAGACGGCCTTCACGTCGGCCAACGGCAACATGTGGTTCGACCGCGACTCCGCGAACCCCAACGACAGCGGCTGGGCGTTCTCGAACGCGCTGCTGGGCAACTTCCAGCGCCTGCAGCAGTCCAGTATCATCCGCAACGGGAAGTACCGCTACACCAACGTGGAATGGTACATCGCTGACGTTTGGAAGCTGCGGCCCAACCTCACACTGGACGTGGGTATGCGGTTCTACTTCATCCAGCCGCAGTACGACGCGGCGCTCCAGACGTCCTCGTTCAACAGCGAGGCTTGGGATACCTCGCAGGTAGCCCAACTGTATCAGCGGGCGATCAACCCGGCGACCGGCGCGGTGGGCGCAAGAAATCCCGTCACGGGTGAGTTCAGCCCTGCCGCCCTCATCGGCGCGCTGGTGCCCGGCACCGGAGCCCGCATCAGCCAGGCGTACGTGAACGGGATGCGGCAGGCCGGGGTAAACGACTACCCGCGCGGCCTGATCGACAACCGGGGCGTGCACTACGGGCCGCGCTTCGGTATCGCCTGGCAGCCCGGCTTCCTGAAGAAGACGGTGTTCCGCCTCGGAACCGGCGTGTTCTACGACCGCTTCCAGGGCAACCCGGTGTTCGACATGCTGCCCAACCCGCCCTCGACGCTTGTGCCGACGCTGTATTACGGGAACCTGGCGACGATCGGCTCCACCCAGGGTGTGTTGTTCCCGCAGGACGTGCGCGGCTTCTCGAAGGAAGGGAAAGTGCCGACGACGTACCAGTGGAATTTCGGCATCCAGCGGGAGCTGCCGTTCCAGCTCCTGCTCGACACGGCGTACGTCGGCTCGATATCACGGCACTTGCTGGTCCGGTACGAGATCAACCGGCCGGGGTTCGGGAGCGCCTGGAAGGCGTACTCGCAGGACCCGACCAACCCGAACCCGAAGTTCGACGGCACCACCAACCTGCCGGTGAACTTCTACCGGCCCTACCAGGGTTTCGGCTCGGTGAATCTGACCACGTTCGGCGCCAACTCGAACTACAACGCGCTCCAGGTGGGTCTGACCCGGCGGCTGGCCCGGGGCCTGCAAGCCGGCCTGGCCTACACCTGGTCGAAGGCACTGGGCACGTCCGGCTTCGATCAGGGCGACAACAACGACTTTTTCCATCCGTTGAATCCGAAGATGGCGAACTACGCTCCGCTGACCTTCGACCGGCGCCAGATGCTGGGGTTCAACTACGTCTACGACACGCCGAAGCTGGCGAAGGGGGGCAACTTCCTGGACAACCCGGTCGGTCGGGCGGTCTTCAACAACTGGACCGTTTCCGGGATGACGGCGATCGCGACGGGCGCTCCGCCTGTCACGGGGATCGGCGTGAGCGTCTCGGGGGTCAGCAGCCTGGCCCGCGAGTGGACCGGAGACGAGACCTATGGCCCGCGCGTGGCGATGACCGGCACGAAGGCCCAGCTCTCGCCTGGCGATCGCACCATCTACCGTTGGGTTGACGTGGGGGCGTTCCGGATCCCGCAGAAAGGCAGTGTCGGGATGGAGTCGGCGATACGCGGCTACGTCTACGGGCCGGGCACCAACAACTGGGACTTCTCGGTGTTCAAGAGCTTCCCGTTCTCGGCCGACGCGCGCCGGATGGTTCAGGTGCGCCTCGAGATGTTCAACGCTCCCAACCACACGCAGTTCAACGGCTTCAACACCGGCATCACCTTCGACAAGACCGGCAACGTCACCAACCTGCCGACCGCTCTCGGAGGCGGTGGCGGCCGTTATGGCTTCGGCGCGCTGAACTCAGTGCGCGATCCGCGCATCATCCAGATCGCTGCGAAGTTGTACTTCTGAGTAGAATAGGCATTCTTGCCTGTTCTGCTTCTGGTTTTTTTGGCGCTCCTGTCCGCTGGGGAGCAGGATCTGCTCCTCAGCGGGCGGGAAGCCTTCGAGCGCGGCGACTACCCCCGGGCCGAGCAGATCTACCGCCAGTACCTCAAGCAGAACCCCCGCTCGGCTGAGGGTTTGAGCAACCTGGCCGCGGTGCTGGCCCGGTTGGAGAAGTACGACGAGGCGATTGCCACCTACCGGAAGGCCCTCCAGGTTGACCCCAAGCTGACGCCCATCTACTTCAACGTGGCGGTAGCCTGTCTGCGCTACGGCCAGTACGCCCAGGCCGTCGAGGCGCTGGAGCGGTTCCTGAAAGCCCATCCCAACGAACTTCGAGCGCAGCAACTGCTGGGCATCTGCCTGGTCGAGACTGGCGATTTTCGGCACGGGATCGCCCAACTGGAGAAGGTCCAGGCCGCCAAGCCGGGCGATGTATCGGTGATGTACGCGCTGGCGGCCGCACACATCCGCGCCGGCGACGAGGCCCGCGGCCAGCAACTACTGGAAACGCTCGAGAGACAGCAGGCTCGCTCCGCGCAGGTGCGCTTGCTCCAGGGGCTCCTTTACTACCGGGCCAAGGAGTATCCGAAGGCCGAAGAGGAGTTCGAGGAAGTCGTCAAGATCGACCCCCAATCCGCGCCCGCTCTGGCTGCCCTGGGACGCCTGCGCCTGCGGGTAAATGACGACGCGCCGGCCATGGCCTACTTCGAAAAAGCCCTGAAGCTGGCGCCGCAGGACGCCGAGTCCAGCTACCAGTTGGGCGTGCTGCTGGACCGCAACGGCCAGCCGGCCCGCGGGCGGGTGCTGCTCAAGCGCGCCATTGCCCTGCGCGCCAACTACCCCGATCCGATGTATGCCCTGGCCAAGATTGAGTTGCGGGAAGGCAACCCCCAGGCCGCCCTGCCGCTGCTGGAGCGGGCCATCAAGTACGCCCCGGAGCAGGAGGCCATCCATCTGCTCCTGGCCAGAACCTACCAGGCACTCGAGCAGCAGGACAAGGCCAAGGTGGAGTTCGCCGAGGTGCGTCGGCTTCAGCAGGCGCGCATCCACCGCCAGAGCATTCAGCTTCCGGGCGAGGAGCCGGCGCTGCCTCTGGAACCGCTCGCCCCGGCAAAAGCGCCGGACTGAGGCCGGAGCCCAGGCTACCTCGCCAAGTACGGCATCCACACCTGCATTTCGGTTAGCCCGCGGTTGGCGAAGGCGTAGTAGGGGATCAGGCGCAGGGTGACGGGGCGCGTGCGGCGTGCGCCCGAGGCCGCCAGCGCCGCGTAGAGCGGCTCTTCGGTCAAAGGCTTCTCGTGGACCGCGCCACGGTGCTCGATGAGCATCACCCCGCCCAGCAGATCCGGCTTCCAGACCGTGCAGGGGCGGGCGTCG
>CAZIRH010000377.1:0-5000 GCA_964541065.1 uncultured Solibacteraceae bacterium | reverse complement strand
CGATGAACCACTGCTCGGTGGCGCGGAAGATGGTGGGCTGGTGGCAGCGCCAGCAATGCGGGTAGCTGTGCTCAAGTTGCTCCCGCGCCAGCAAGGCGCCGCGGACGGCCAGCAGCTCCATCACATCGGGATTGGCCTCCCAGACGGTCTTTCCGATGATCTGTTCGGGCAGGCGCCCGGCAGCACCTTCCGCGTGGAAGAAGCGCCCGCCGGGGTCCACAGGACAGTAGGTAGGGATGCCGTACTGCACGCCCGTTAGAAAGTCCTCATGACCATGGCCAGGGGCGGTGTGCACGGCGCCGGTGCCCTGCTCCAGGCGCACGTAGTCGGCCAGCACGCCCACCGAGTCCCGCTCCAGGAACGGATGCCGAAAAACCGCCCCTTCCAGGCCTGCGCCGGTCACCCGCACCAGTTCCCGCGGCTGGCTCCAGCCGCACTT
The DNA here is from genome assembly GCA_964541065.1 of uncultured Solibacteraceae bacterium. GTDB lineage: Bacteria > Acidobacteriota > Terriglobia > Bryobacterales > Bryobacteraceae > VFZS01. Next base: position 4,561 of record CAZIRH010000377.1, on the reverse strand, counting down.
GGCGGCAGTGACCTCGACGAGCGGAGCGGCCACCAAGTACACGTCACCGCCGCTCTCGACCGCGGCATACTCCAAGCTGGGGTGGAAAGCGATGGCCATGTTGGCCGGGATGGTCCAGGGCGTGGTGGTCCAGATCAGGCCCCAGACACGCAGGCCCGCCAGCGCCGGGTCGATCAAGGCGGGGTCGGAGATGAGCGCGAACCGCACCCACATCGAGGGGCTGGTGTGGCTCTCGTACTCCACCTCCGCCTCGGCCAAGGCGGTGCGGTGCCGGACGCACCAGTGGACGGGTTTCAGACCCTTGTAGACGTAGCCCCGGTCGAGGAACTCGACGAAGGCCCGGGCGATGGCCGCCTCGTAGCTGGGACTCATAGTCAGGTAGGGCTCATCCCAGCGGCCCAGCACGCCCAGACGCTTGAAGTCGCGCCGCTGGATCTCGACGTACTTCTCCGCGTACCGGCGGCATTCCTCCCGCACTTCCGCCAGGGTCATTTGCGCCTTGCGGGGGCCCAATTCGCGGTCCACATTGTTCTCAATGGGCAAGCCGTGGCAGTCCCAGCCTGGCACGAAGGGAGCGTCGAAACCCGCCATACCCTTGGACTTGACGATGAAATCCTTGAGGAGCTTGTTGACGGCCGTGCCGGGATGGATCATGCCGTTGGCGTAGGGCGGCCCGTCGTGCAGCACGAAGACCGGACGGCCGGCGCGCACCTGCCGGATCCGGTCGTACAGCCGGCCCTCCTCCCACCGGGCCAGGATCTTCGGCTCGGTTTGGGGCAGGTTGGCCTTCATCGAGAAGCTGGTGCGGGGCAGGTTGACCGTCTTCTTCAGATCCACCGGGTCCTGTGGCATAGGGGGTCTCCTCATTATAGCCATCGAGAGCCGCGGACTATGCCGGTGGAGCGCGGGGGGGCGTGCGACACAAACGAGCTGTGTGGGGCCGGGCTTTCAGCCTGCCGCCGGGCTTCCGCCCGGCGTTCGGAGCCGGCTAAAAGCCGGCTGCGGCCTGAAAGGCCGCCCCACAAGCCTCCAGCTTGCCACTTCCAGGTCGCACACCCATCGCGCCGGGGCTACGGGCGCATGAACAGGGCGTCCAGATCCCAGGTGAGGCCCACGTTGAGCCGCCATTCCGGCTTGCGGATCAACTCCGTCCGGTTCGCGTACGACAGGGAGAACGGGACCTTCACGCCCGAGTCTTTTCGACCCAGGAGAAGTTTGGCCTGCGCGATGAGTATGTCGCCTTTCTCGGCGAACACCGCTGTCGGGTTGACCCCGGGAGGGAACAGAATATTGACGCCTGGCAGCGGGTTTTTGGGATCCACCTTCAGGATCGCGGGGCTGGCCTGATGCTGGTAGTAGCCGGCGAGGCTGAAGGTGGTCGGGCCGAGCAGCGCGATCTCGCCGAGCGGCCGGTCAGCCTGAATCCCAAGCTGCACGTCGCGCACCCGGCGGAGGGCGCCCGGCGGCGCCTGGGGCATGCAGTCGAAGACGGTGACTGCGCCGTTGGCGGCCAAGGTCCACTTGTTGTCGAACGAAAGGTCGATGATGCCGCGGAAGTTGTGCAGCGGGGTTTGGTTCAGGGGCCGCTGGTGCACGTATTCGATGCTCACGAGCGGCTTCTTCGACTCCTCGTCCAGGACCTTTTCGAGCTCGAAGCGGTACAGACGCGCGGCATCGCGTGCCTTCTCCGCCTGCCTCTGGAGCTCGGGGGACTGCCGCTGAAGCAACGCCGCAGCTTCCGACAAGGCCTTCTTGAAGGCGGCGAGGAGTCCCTCGTGCGTGCTGGTTCGCTGCAACGCTTCGCGAGCGGCCGTTTCCCACCGGAGGTAGTCGTCCAGCAGAGTGAACTGCTCCGCAAACGCCCCAACCTCGGTGACCGCGGCCTGGGCAGCCTTCCGGATGTCCTGGCTCTTCTCGATTCTCCCGCGCCACTTCGCCGTGCTGCCGAAATCGCGCGAGTGCACGATGTCCCAGCGGGCAGTCAGGCCCGAGATCTGGCGGCGGTTGGCGGTGAACACGGCCGGGACTGCGGTGCCTGAGCTCGTGCTGCCGGAGCCGGCGGCAGTGGAAGTGGCCGTGACGGTGTCTTGCCCGCGACTGGCGTCGAAGGACACTCCGAACCCGATGCGACGCAGGTAATCGAGCGCCCGGTTCGAGATGCACGTCGCGCCACTCCCATTCCACAGCCCGCAGTAGGGGAAGATGTCTTTGCGGACCAGCAGTTCGGGGATGCCGCCTAAGTTGCCGCGAAACGTGACCACGGTGCCGCTGATGGATTGCGCGAGCGCGCCGTTCTCGACGGCAAAAGCCATCGCCCGCGGGATTGCGCCCCGGGATACCAGCGTGGTGGTGCCCTCGCCCGCGCTGGTGGCGCCCGGCTGCTTGTCGGCGCGAAAGTTCTCGAAGCGCCGGATCCAGTCCTTGAACGCTACCGCATTGGGAGCGGCCAGGTCGAGGAAACACTCGGGGTACCGGTTGACCGGCACCAGTTCCCTGATCCACTTGTCGCGCGCGGCGGTGTTGGCGCCGGCGTCCTTGATCTTCTGGAGGATCGTGTCGTACTGCGGGCAGAGATCCTGGGCCAGACAGGCTGAGGCGAGCAGGAAGAACCAGGGAAAGCGCATGGGGAGCCTCACAGTCCCAGCAGGCGGTACCCGCGGACGTTCACGTCCACCAGCGGGTCGATGACCTGCGTCTGCTGGCTGCCGCAGCACTCCAGCAACTCTCCTGTCAGGTTCGGCGAGGAGCGCGCATAGGCCACAGTGAGCATCTTGCGCCCCTGGGCAAGCGTGACCTTGACGCCGGAATGGGTCGCGCCGGCGCATGCCACGTCCTGCGGCGTCAGATCCTGATTGTTGTAGCGAGCCGCGGTGATGAGCACCTGGCCCTCGGAACCGCTGGCGGCGCGGACAAACAGAGTCACGCTTTCTCCCGCCCCTCCCTCCCATGCGGCCCAATTGTCGTTGGACTGTCTGAGCTTGCAGGCCATCGGTCAGAGCACCCCCTATATTTGAGTACAGACTGAGCTACCGACAGCAGTATAGCATCAGAGCGCGGCTGCGCCGCAAGGGAAAAGGCAAAAAGCAAAAGGCAAAAGGCAAAAAGACCGGAAGGGGCCGTTCTTCGGGAGTCTTCGCGGCCGGACAAGATTCCGTGGGCTAGTAGTACAGGAGACGTTGAGCAGGACTTATGGAACCGTTGCGGCCGACAGGCTGAAGGCCTGTCCCACGCGGCACCGGCATCTGCGAAGCAGCGCTCTAGCGGCGCCCTGCCCCGGCGCGTCGCAGGCGCCACATGCGCAGCAGGGTCTTCAGGAAAGCCCAACCGAACTTCGCCAGGCGCGCGTGTGACCGACCGGCTCCCCGCGGCATGTAGTGGAAGGGAATCTCCAGCACCCGCCCGCCCCGGTTGCAGATCCGGATGAGAACCTCTTCGAGGAAATCGAAGTCGCGGGCCACCGGCTTCACAGCCAGCAGCGCCTCCCGGTGATACAGGCGGAAGCCGCTCGAGAGGTCGCGCGCCGGAATGGACAACAGCCAGGAGTAGGTCCGGTTCAGGATGATGCTGAGCAGCAGCCGGAAACGGCTCATCGCGGCGCGCCCGCCCGGCACGTAGCGGGAGGCGATCAGCAAGCTGGCCTCGTCACGCCGGCGCCAGAATTCCTCGAGGAACACCGGCGGATGCGAGAGGTCGGCATCCATGGTCACCAGGTAAGGCGCTTGGGCCGCCGCGAAGCCCGCCAGCAACGCGCCCCCGTAGCCGCGTTCGGTCTGCGCCACCACGCGGGCCCCGTGCCGGCGCGCGGTCGCGGGGGTGCCGTCCACCGAGCCGCCGTCGATGACGATGATCTCCACCGGCACTCCCAGTCGCTCGACGACTTGGTGGAGGTTGGGGAGGAGGACCTCGAGGTTCTCGCGCTCGTTCCAGGCGGGGATCAGCACCGCCAACTGAGGGCCGCCGGTTGCTTTCATCAGAGAGTCCTAGAGGGGTGCGGCTGCGAGGAAGGCCTGGACTTCCGCCCGCGTGGGCACGGAAGCCTGGGCTCCGAGCCTGGTGACCGAGATGGCGGCCGCCGCGCTGGCAAACCGCAGCGCCTCCCGAATCGAGCGTCCTTCGGCCAAGGCCACCGCCAGGCCGGCATTGAAGGTGTCGCCAGCGGCGGTCGAATCCCGCACCTGGACCGGGAAGGCCGGCACGTGCGCCTGCTCGGCCCCGTCGTCGAAGAAGCAGCCCTGATCGCCCAGCTTCAGGACCACGCGCCGCGCTCCCAGCTCGCGCAGCGCCCGCGTCAGTGTGGGCGCTTCCGCCAGCGCAACGCGCGCCGGCGGCCGTCCCAGCAGGATCAGCGCTTCGGTTTCGTTGGGCGTGAGGATGTCGGCCAGGGCCAGAAACTCGGCCGCCAGCGGCCGCGCCGGCGCGGGATCCAGCATGGTCTGGGCGCCCTCCTGCCGGGCCAGCTTGAGCGCCGCCCGCACCGTCTCCAGCGGGGTCTCCCACGGGACCCGCACGAACTGCGCGCCGCGGAACACCTGGGCGAGCGAGCCCACCTCCGGGGGCAACA
>CAZIRH010000376.1:0-5003 GCA_964541065.1 uncultured Solibacteraceae bacterium | reverse complement strand
GTCCGTGGGTCGTTGGTGCGCTGGCGATGGACGACCGGGCGCCGGGCCAGCGGCTGGCCGCGTTGCACGCCTGGCACGAGCGGCGCGCGGGTGCCGGCGTGCTGCGCCTGCGACGTGACTTTGCGGGGCAGTCCAGCGTGGGTTTTCTGGCGCTCAGCCGCGACTTCGGCGAGACCTGGAACCGCTTGTGGTCGTTCGACGCGCGGCTGCGGCTCAACCCCAACTGGACGGTGAGCGGGCAATTGCTGCGCAGCTACACGCGGCAGGCGGACGGCCAACGTCTGGCCGGGCCAGGCTACTACGCGCGGCTGGACCACAGCGGACGGCATCTCCGCTACTACTCCCGCTACCTGGACCTCAGCCCGGACTTCCGCTCCGAGTTGGGGTTCGTGCGCCGGGTGGACGTCCGCCAGACCGAGCACTTCGCCGAGTATCTGTGGCGCCCGGAAGGGCGCCGCGTGCTGGCGCTGGGGCCCTCGGTTGCCGTTCTGGCGAACTGGGACCGGACGGGGCGGGTGCGGGACTGGATCAGCGGGGCCGGATTCAACATGGAGTTGACCGGCCAGACTCGACTGGGCGGCGGGTGGAACGAGAACTACGAACTCTACCGCGGCAGCGGGTTCCGGGAGAACTCCGGCGGCGTGGCGTTCAGCACCGAGTGGCTGAGATGGCTCGGATTCAAAGCTCAGTACACCCGCAACAAGACCATCAACTACTACCCGGCGGCGCCGCTGAAGCCCTTCCGCGCCGTGTCGCAGGAAAGCCAGGCGGGCTTTACGCTGCGCCCGACCGCCCGGTTGCGCTTCATCCAGACCTACCTCCACAGCCGGCTGGTGCGACCCAGCGACTCGGCGGTCATCTTCAACAACCATATCCTGCGGACCAAGGTGAACTACCAGTTCACGCGGCCGCTGTCGCTCAGGGCTATTCTGGACTACGACGCGGTGCTGCCCAACCCGGCGCTGGTGGCCTTAGAGCGCGATAAGCGCTTCACGGCCGATGTCCTGCTGACCTGCCTGGTTAATCCGGGCACGGCGTTCTACGCCGGCTACACCGACCGCTACGACAACCTGGAGTTCGTTCCCGGCCCGCTGCCGACGCTGCGCCGCGCGCGCGCGCCGGGCCTATCGACCGGGCGGCAGTTCTTCGTCAAACTGAGCTACCTGCTGCGGTTCTAGCGCTGCGTCTGACAAGCCAGCTATAGCCCGAGCCGAACCTGCCGATAGGAGGAGGGAGCGTCACGTGTGTGCCTGTATGCTGCGCTTCGTTCGCAGGCGGCTGGGCTGGGTTCTGGGCGTGCTGGGGTGTGCGGCCTTGGCCGGCTGGTGGTTGCAGTCCCGTTGGCGTGCCCCTGGCGCACCGACTGGTCCGTTTCGCATGGGCTACGAGCAGTCACCTCCCTACCAGTACGTTGGGCCGGATGGAGGGCCGCAGGGCCCGGCTATCGAACTGATTGCGGAAGCCTGCCGGCGTCGCACGATCGCCATCCGCTGGGTGCACGCGCCGGACGGTCCCGACCGGTCTCTGCTCGCGAACAAAGTGGACCTGTGGCCGCTGGTGGGAACGACTCCCGAGCGCCTGAAGCGCTTTCACATCTCGCAGCCTTGGCACGGCATCGACTTCTGGGTGGTCAGCGCGGAGGACCGCGGTATCACAGATCTGCGACAACTGGCTGGGCGGACGCTGGCTTACCCCAAGATCGGAATCACGGCGCGGTTGGCGTTGGCGCACTTCACCTCTTCCAGGCTGGTGCCGAAAGGCAGCATGATTGAGGCCTGGGAGGCGGTGTGTGCGGGGCAGGTGGATGCCGGCCTGATCGGGGGCAGCCACGCCGATGCCTCACTTCTCCGGCAAACGAGAGGCTGCGAGCACACCCGCCTGCGTTTCGCGCTGGCGCCCGACGGGCGCGTCTGGTTCGGCGTGGGGGCGCGGCTCCAGACGCCGGGCGCCCCGGCGGCCGCAGACGCCATCCGCCGCGAGATCGGCAACCTCGCCCGGGACGGGACTCTGTCGTCGATTTACTTCCGCTGGTACTCCGATCCCAGCAGCGAGGCCATGATGGTCTACTACCTGACGGCGATGCAGGAGCGGACCGGGTATCTGATCGGCGGCGTGTTACTGCTGGCGCTGCTGCTGGGTCTGCTGGCCTGGCAGACCCGGCGGGTGCGGGCCGCGCGACGCCTGGCGGATCGCGCCAACGCGGCCAAGTCGGATTTCCTGGCCAGCATGAGTCACGAGATCCGGACCCCGATGAACGGCATCATCGGCATGACGTCCCTGCTGCTGGATACGCCCCTGAATCCGGAGCAAGAGGAGTACGCCCAGACCATCCGGATGTCGGCGGACGGCCTGCTCGACATACTGAACGACATCCTGGATCTGTCGAAGGTGGCTTCCGGCAAGCTGCGGATCGAAACGACGGCTTTCGATCTGGGCGAGGTGATCGAGGAGCTCGCGGCGCTGCTCGGGCCGCGGGCCCGGGAGAAAGGACTGGACCTGCCGGTGCGCTACCCGCCCGGCGCGCCGCGGCGCTTCGTCGGCGACGCCGGCCGGATCCGGCAAGTCCTCATCAACCTGGCCGGCAACGCCATCAAGTTCACCTCCCGCGGCCAGGTGCTGATCGACGTGGCCGCCCAGCCCGACCGGGAGGGCTGGTGTTCCGTGAGCGTGGCCGTGGAAGACACGGGCATCGGGATCGCCGCCGATATGCTGCCCCTGCTGTTTGGAAGGTTCACCCAGGCGGAAACCTCCATCCACCGGCGCTACGGGGGCACCGGGCTAGGCCTGGCTATCTCCAAGCAACTGGTCGAGCTGATGGGGGGCACAATCCACGTCACCAGCCGCCCGGGTGCAGGTTCCCGCTTCTGGTTCGAACTGAGGCTGCTCCTGGACCCGAGTGCGCGCTCCGTGGCGGACCTGGCCAAGCTGCGTGCCGCGGTGGAAGGGCCACGGTCGTCGCTGGGCGGCCGCATTCTGCTGGCTGAGGACAACGCCGTCAGCCAGAGAGTGACCTGTCGCATGCTGGAGAAGCTGGGCTGCCAGGTGAAAGTGGCCGCGAACGGCAAGCAGGTCGTGGAGATGGCCCTGCTGGCGCCGTACGACTTGGTGCTGATGGACTGCCAGATGCCCGAGATGGACGGCTTCGAAGCCACTCGCGAGCTGCGCCGGCGGCTGAAAGGCGCCGTGCGGCTGCCCATCGTGGCGCTCACCGCGCAAGCCATGGAGGGGGACCGCGAGCGGTGCCTGCGCGCGGGCATGGACGACTACCTCGCCAAGCCGTTCCAGGCCTTTGAGCTGGAAGTCATGCTGCGCAAGTGGCTCGCCGCCCCCGCCGCGCAGCCGGCCGGCCAGACCCGGCCCGCCGCGGACTAGGGGCTGCCGGCATAGAGCTCCGCGATCGCCTCGCGGAAATTCTCGAGGATGCGGCTGCGGCGGAGTTTCAGCGTGGGGGTCAGTTCTCCCTGCTCGATCGAGAAGTCGCGCTCCAGGAGGCGGAACCGGCGGATCTGCTCGAAAGGCGCCAGGCGCCGGTTGACGCGGTCCACCGCTTGCTTCACCGCTTCGCCGATCGGCGCCCGGAGGGACTCGGCCACGCCAGGGTTCACCGTCACCAGGGCGGTCAGGTAGGGGCGACGGTCACCCGCCACCAACACGTGGCTGACGACCGGCTCCATGCGGAACAAAGCCTCGATGTGCGCGGGGAAGATCTTCTGCCCGCTGGAAGCCACGATCACCTCCTTCTTGCGGCCGGTGATGTAGACGTAGCCCTCGGCGTCGATTTCCGCGGTGTCGCCGGTGTGCAGCCAGCCTTCCCGCAGCACCTGGGCGGTGGCCGCGGGGTCCTGGTAGTAGCCGGAGAAAAGGGTGGGGCTGCGCAGCAGCAGCTCGCCGTCCTCGGCCAGGCGCACCTCGACGCCGGGAAGCGGCCGGCCGATGCTGCCAGGCCGCGGGCCCTCGAGCGGGTTCATAATCACGACGCCGCCCTCGGTCAGCCCGTATCCTTCGACCAGGGGCAGCCCGATGGCCATGTAGAACTCTGCCAGCTCCTTGCCCAGCGGTGCGGAGCCGGAACCGCAGACGCGCATGCGGCGGCCGAAGCGGGCGCGCACCCGGCGGAACACCACCCGGTCGGCCAGTACCAGTGCGGCGCTTTTCCAGAGGGGCAGCCGCCGGCCCGCCTGGCGTAGCCCTACGGCCTCCAGTCCCAGCTTCAAGGCCGCCTGGAAGAGCTTCCGCGCCGCCCAGGGCCGTTTCCCCAGCTCGACCGAGATGCTGGTGTGCACGCGCTCCCACAGCCGCGGTGGCGCCACGAAGATGGTCGGCTCCAGCGTGCGCAACTCTTCGGGCAGCTTCAGAAGGCTCTCCGAGAACCACACCGGCACGCCGCACAGGATCGGCAGCAGCCCGAGCACCACGCGCTGCGTGATGTGGGCCGAGGGCAGGAAGGCCAGCATGGAGTCGTGCGCGCCGAGCTGGAGCACCGGCGGACCCATCTCGATGTTGGCCACCAAGGCCTGGTGGCTCACCAGGGCCATCTTTGGCTCGCCCGTGGCGCCCGAGGTCAGGTACAAAATGGCGGGATCCGAGGGCGCGATCTGGGAGGCCAGGCGCGCCGGCAAGTCCGGCTCTTCCTCCAGCGCGCGGCGTCCCAGCTCCCGGAGTCCCGCCAGGCTCAAGGCGCCTTCCGCCTCGCCGGTCAGCAGAATCCATTCGACTCGGTCTACGGGGCCGGTGTTCTGCCGCAGCCGCTCGAGACTCCTCGGCTCCTCGACGAAGACGGCGCGCGCATCACAGGCCCGCAGCGTGCGGATCTGCTCGGCCACCGGGTAGCTGGTGTAGAGCGCCGCGGCAATGGCGCCCGCGGCCATGATGCCCAGGTCCGCCAGGTAGAGTTCCGCCCTGGTCTCCGAGGCCAGGGTCACGACGTCGCCCTTGCGGATCCCCCTGCGGTCGAGGCCCGCCGCGATTTCCTCGGCGGCGTGGCGGTACTCGTTCCACGAGTA
>CAZIRH010000375.1:0-5003 GCA_964541065.1 uncultured Solibacteraceae bacterium | reverse complement strand
CTTCTTCGGGCTGAACCTGGGCGAGTATCAGGTCTACCAGTCGGCCTACCTGGCCTGCTCGCCGGGGCGCTCGCTGAATTGCTACTTCAGCATGCCGTTCCGCCAGGGGGCGCGCCTGACCGTGACCAACGAGGGCCGGCAGGACGTGGGCGCCTTCTACTCGAACATCGACTACCTGATGGCGCCGGCCCTCCCCGACGACGTCATGTACTTCCACGCGCAGTACCGCCAGCAGTCGCCGTGCATCCCCCAGACCGGCGTGAAGCTCAATCCGGACGGCAAGCACAACCACGTCTATGTCGAGACCCGGGGACGAGGCCACCTCATGGGGGTGACGCTGGGCGTGCTGATCAACGCCGACGGCTGGATGGGCGAGGGCGACGACATGATCTTCGTGGATGACGAGGACCAGCCCGTGATCGTCGGCACCGGCTCGGAGGACTACTTCCTGGGAAGCTGGAACTTCGGCGGGCTCAGCGGCGCCACGCCCTTCGCGCACCACTACTACGGGGCGCCGGTGATCATCATGGCGGAGCGCACGGGCGGGCGCTACTGCTGCTACCGCTGGCACGGCGACAACCCGGTGACCTTCACGCGGTATCTGAAGCACACCATGGAGCACGGGCACGCCAACGACCGCGGGGACAACTTCTTCTCGGTGGGCTACTGGTATCAGAGCGAACCGTACACGGACTTTCCGCCGCTCGCGCCGGTGGAGGAGCGCATTCCAAGAGTGAAGCTGGCCGGAGCGTAGAGCATGTGGCGCGCGCTTCAGCGCGCCGCTGCGGGCTTCAGCCCGCAGTTTGCGAGCGGCGAACTGAAGTTCGCCGCGGCACGCTGAAAGCGTGCGCCACGGTGGCACATCGGCAGGCTTGCAATCGCCCCGCAGGTGTGCTCTAGTGGAGTCAAAGGAGCACCGAGGATTCGCATGAAGAGGAAAAGCGTTCCCGCGCCCGATTCCCTCGTCCCCCGCGAAGTCCTCCAGCAAGTTAAAGGCCCACTGGAAACCGAGCCACGCAAGCGTCCGGGCAAGTGCTCGGTGTGCGGCGCGGAGTGCTCCCCCACCTCGAACGAGCAGCTCTGTTGGGTCTGCCGCCGCCTGAAGATCAGCGCCTGGCAGGAGGGCGAGCAGCAGATGCCCGCCCAGGAGTAGGCAGCCTCAGGCCCGCGCCGGATCTTTCGCGTCCGGGTCCACGCCCAACTCGGCCAGCGCCCCGCGCGCTTTCTCCGGTTCGAGCTCACCTGCCCGCGCCAGGCGGGCCAGCGCCGCGGCGGCGACGGCCTCCGCGTTCACCTCGAAGTGCCGGCGAAGGTGCTCGCGGTTGTCGCTGCGGCCGAAGCCGTCCGTGCCCAGCGACACCAGCCGATCGGCGAGCCACGGCGCCACCTGATCGGGCACGGCCTTCATGTAGTCGGTCGCCGCGATGATCGGCCCCTCGGCGCCTTCCAAGGCCTCCAGCAGGTGCGGCCGCCTGGCCGCTTCGGCCGGATGCAGGCGGTTCCAGCGCACAACCTCCAGCGCCTGGCGCCGCAACTGGCTGTAGCTGGGGACGCTCCAGACGTCCGCGGCGATGCCATAGCGCTCCCCGAGCAATTCCTGCGCGCGCAGCGCCACGCGGAGGATCGGCCCACTGCCGAAGAGTTGCGCCACCGCCGGGCCGTGATCGGAGCGCCGGTAGCGGTAGAGCCCTTTCAGAATGCCCTCGCGGCAACCCTCAGGCATGGGCGGCTGCACGTAGTTCTCGTTGTAGACCGTCAGGTAGTAGAACAGATCCTCACCGGCCTCATACATGCGCCGGAGCCCATTCTGAAGGATCACCGCGAGCTCGAAGGCGAAGGCCGGGTCGTAGCAGGCGCACGTGGGCACGGCGCTCATCAGCAGGTGGCTGTGGCCGTCCTGGTGCTGGAGTCCTTCGCCGGCCAAGGTGGTGCGCCCTGCCGTGGCGCCCACCAGGAACCCCTTCCCGCGCGCGTCGCCGAAGGCCCACAGCAAGTCGCCCACCCGCTGGTAGCCGAACATGGAGTAGTAGATGTAAAGCGGGATCATGGGCAGCCCATGGTTGGCGTAGGAGGTGCCCGCCGCCGTGAACGAAGCCATGGCGCCCGCCTCGGTGATGCCCTCTTCCAGAATCTGGCCGTCCACGGACTCCTTGTAGAAGAGCAGCATCTCCTGGTCCACCGGGTGGTAGAGCTGGCCCTGGCTGGAGTAGATGCCGATCTGGCGAAACAGCGCCTCCATGCCGAAGGTGCGCGCCTCGTCCGGGATGATGGGCACAACGAACCGCCCGATCTGCGGGTGCCTCAGCAACAGCGTCAGCAGGCGGACGAAGGCCATGGTGGTCGAGACCTCGCGGGTTCCCGAGCCGGTGAGCATCTCGGCGAAGTACTCGAGCGGGGGCGTCTGAAGCGTGACACGCGCCGCGCGCCGCGCGGGCAGGAAACCGCCCAGTTCCCGGCGGCGCTCGAGGAGGTAACGGATCTCCGGGCTGTCCTCGGGCGGGCGGTAGAACGACACCGTGTGCACCGCTTCCGCCGGCAGCGGAATGTCGAAGCGCTGGCGGAAGTGCTCCATTTCGTTCTCGTTCAGCTTCTTCTGCTGGTGAGTGACGTTGCGGCCCTCGCCCGCCTCGCCCAACCCATAGCCCTTGATCGTCTTGGCCAGGATGACGGTGGGCGAGCCGCGGTGCTCGAAGGCGCGCCGGTAGGCGTTGTAGACCTTCTGGGGGTCGTGGCCGCCCCGGCGCAGCCGGGTGAGCTGCTCGTCGCTCAAGTGCGCCACCAGTGCGAGCAGCGCGGGATACTTGCCGAAGAACTCCCGCCGGATGTAGGCCCCGTCTTTGGCGGCGAAGGTCTGGTAATCGCCGTCCAGGCACTCCTCCATGCGCCGCGCGAGCAGCCCGGCGGAATCCCGCTCCAGCAGCGCGTCCCAGTCCTCGCCCCAGATCAGCTTGATGACGTTCCAGCCCGCGCCCAGGAAAGCTCCTTCCAGCTCCTGAATGATCTTGCCGTTGCCCCGCACCGGCCCGTCGAGCCGCTGGAGGTTGCAGTTGACCACGAAGATCAGGTTGTCCAGCTTCTCCAGCGCGGCGATGCGGAGGGCTCCCGTCGATTCCGGCTCGTCCATCTCGCCGTCGCCCAAGAAGGCCCAGACCTTGCGCGGCGCGCGCGGCAGCAGCCCGCGGTTTTCCAGGTATCGCATGAAGCGCGCCTGGTAGATGGCGCTGATGGGCGCCAGACCCATCGACACGGTGGGGAACTGCCAGAAGCCCGGCATCAGCCAGGGATGAGGATACGAGGGAAGCCCCGGCTCGGCCCGCAGCTCGTGGCGGAAGTTCTCCAGGTGCTTGTCGCTGAGGCGTCCTTCCAGGTAGGCGCGCGCGTAAATGCCCGGGGAAGCGTGGCCTTGAAAGTAGACCAGGTCGCCGGGCTGGTCGCTGTAAGCTGCGCGGAAGAAGTGGTTGAAACCCACCTCGAGCAGCGTGGCCAGCGAAGCGTAGGTCGAGATGTGCCCGCCGATGCCGGGGTCGTACTTGTTGGCGCGCACCACCATGGCCAGGGCGTTCCAACGGATGAGGCTCTTGATGCGCCGCTCCAGCTCGCGATCACCCGGGTAGGGCGCTTCCTCGCTGCGCGGGATGGTGTTGAGATAGGGGGTGGTCACGACCGGCGCCGGGGCAGCTCCGCGGCGGCGGGCCTGCTCGTTCAGGCGGCCCAGCAGGTAGCGCGCGCGCTCCGCGCCAGCGTCGCGGACGATCTGGTCGAAGGCCTCCAGCCACTCGGCCGTCTCTTGCGGATTGGGGTCATCGGGGAACGAGTTCTTCGCATCTGGCATGTGGTCCCCGGTCCTGCCTTCAGGATAGCGCCCGCCCGCACTACCGCAGACGCATGGGGCGGCCGCCGGCGTCTTTGCTGCGCTGCGCGGCGTCCATGAAGGCGAACAGTTCGAGGGTTTCGGCGTTGGGCACAGGCGGCACGCCGGTGCGGAAGAACTCGGCCACTTGTTTGAGCAAGGGCCCGTAACCGTCCTTCGCCTTGGGATCGCTCTGGTGGACCTGCTTGGGGCGGAAGACCACCGCTCCGTAACCACCACCAGGCCGCAGCGCGCGCACGCTGCCGATGCGGCCGTCCTTCCAGCGGCCGGCCACCAGGTCGGCGCCTGCGGTGGTGACGCGGGTGACCTCTTCGCAGCCCGGCCCCATCAGCGCGTAGAGCATCTCGAGGGGATGAATGGCGTACCAGGCCATGTCCAGGTAGTGGTGTTCTTCAATCGGCCCGGGGCCCCAGACCACGGCCCCGGTGATGCCAGGCCCCTGGAGCGAGGTGACGGTTTCGCTGTAGCGGAGGCTCGAAGAGCTGAACCACGGCACGCCGGCCTCGCGGGCCAGGCGCGCGATCTCGCGGGCGTCCTCGAGCGTGGCGGCCAGCGGCTTGTCGATGAACAAAGGCTTCTTGCAGGCGATCACCTCGCGGGCCTGGGCCAGGTGGACGCGGCCGTCCACGCTCTCCAGCAGCACGCCGTCCACCTTGCTGCACAGGGTGGCGATGTCCGGCACGATCTCGACGTTCCACTTCGCCTGGATCTCGGCGGCGAATTTCTCGACGCGCGTGTGACTCTCCTTGAGGTCCAGGCTGCCGCCCTTGTAGGCCGCTACCACGCGGAAGCCCGGCACGTAGTCCGGCGCGGCGGGATCGTTGAAGGCGCGGGTGAAGGTGGGCACGTGGGAAGTGTCGGTGCCAACGATGCCCAGGCGGAAATCCGCGCTCCAGGCAGCCGCGGCCAGCAGGGAAAGGCAGAACCAGGTCCTCATGACGCGCATTGTACACTGAATCTCACGGTGGATCTGGCGACTCCGGTTCAATACGTCAAAGGGGTAGGCCCGGCGCGCGCCGCCATGCTGGCCGCGAAGGGCATCCTCACGGTCGAGGATCTGCTCAGTTACGCGCCCTTCCGCTACGAGGACCGCACCAACGTGAAGCCCATCGCCGAGCTGGCGCCCGGCGAG
>CAZIRH010000374.1:0-5004 GCA_964541065.1 uncultured Solibacteraceae bacterium | reverse complement strand
GGGCGCTCCGAATACATGTCCGACCGTGGCGGCTTGTTCAGCGGCGTCACCCAGACCCTGATGGAAACGACTCTGACGGCCGACTACCGCGTGGCCGATGGTTTCCTGATGCGAGGCGAGTGGAGGCGGGATTTTTCGAACCGTCCCTTTTTCCTGACGGAGGATCCTGGAACCCGGAAGCGAGAGCAGAGCACGGCTACCCTGGGCCTGATCTGGTGGTTTGGAGGAAAGCAGGGGACTTGGTAGGGCGAATGTACCGCCCCGGGGTCATGACCGGATAGTAGACTCTTCATAGGGGGCGATGACGTGCCGACCCATGCCGACGACAGGCGCGATGCCGAGCGTTTCCTAAGACTGGCGGCGCAGGAGCCCGCCACCGCCCGGGAGCGTCTGAAGGTCTTCCTGGGCTATGCCTCCGGCGTGGGCAAGTCCTTGCGCATGCTGGAAGAAGCCAGGCGCCGGCACCAGCGGGGCCAGGACGTCGTGGTGGGGGCCGCTCAGCCGAAGCAACCGGCGGAAGTCGAAGCCATTCTTCGGGTCCTGGAAGTGGTCCCTCCCAGACTCATCGACGGCAGGGAGACCATCGACGTGGACGCCATCCTTCGCCGGAAGCCGCAAGTGTGCATAGTGGACGGCCTGGCCTACGACAACCCTGCGGGAGCCCGGAACCCGCACCGCTGGCAGGACGTGGAAGAACTGCTCCAGGCCGGGATTGTGGTGATCACCTCGCTGAACTTGCAGCACATCGAGGAAGAGCGGGAGAAGGTCGAGAAGATCACCGGCAAGCACATCACGGAGACGGTTCCGAAGCGGTTCCTCAGTACGGCGGACGAGATTGTGGTGGTGGACGTGCCTCCGGAGTTGCTGTTTGCCCGGACCGGCGAGACCCATGCCGATCCGGAACGCGCGCGCCGGGTGTCCGAATTGCGCGAAATTGCCCTTTTGCTCACGGCTGACATTGTGGACCGGCAGCTCGAAGAATATCTGGCGGTCCAGGGAATCGATCAGACCTGGGGCACGCAGGAGCGCATCCTGGTCTGCCTCACCCCGCGGGCCAACGCGGCCCGCATGATCGCCAGCGGAAAACGGAGCGCGGAGCGGTTCCACGGAGACCTTTTCGTGGCCTACGTCGAACAGGCGAAGCTGCGGCCCTCCGATCAGACGGCCATCGAACGCAGCCTGGCGCTGGCGCGTGAAGCCGGCGCCTGCGTTGAGGTGTTGCAGGATGAGGATCCGATCGAGGCGATTGTTCACTTCGCCCGCGAACGTCGGATCACCCAGATTATCGTGGGGCACAGCATGCGCCGAAGCTGGTGGGCGCGGTTTATCGGCGGGCCGCTCGATCGGCTCATCCGCGCCGCCGAAGGCATGGACGTGCACGTTTTTCCCCATTAGAGAACCGTGGCTGCTGAACCAATGGCGACCCGGCGCGGCCGGCTAAAAGTCTACCTCGGCTACGCCGCAGGGGTCGGCAAGACCTATCAGATGCTCGAAGAGGCACACGAGCTCCGCTCCAAAGGTGTGGACGTCGCCATCGGCTACTTCGAACCTCACGGACGCCCAGATACCATCGTCAAGGCCGAAGGGCTGGAGACCGTGCCCCGCCGCAAGCTCGAGCATCGGGGCGCGCTGTTCGAAGAAATGGACCCGGAGGCCGTCCTCCGGCGCCATCCCCAGATATGCCTGGTGGACGAGCTGGCCCACACCAATGTGCCCGGCTGCGCCCATCACAAGCGCTGGGAGGATGTTCTGGTGTTGCTGGATGCCGGGATAGACGTTTTCACCACGATGAATGTCCAGCATCTGGAGAGTCTCAACGACCAGGTTTGGCAGATCACCGGGGTGCGGGTGCGGGAGACTGTCCCCGACTGGGTCCTACAGCAAGCCGATGAGGTGGTGATGGTCGATCTGACCCCATGGGCCCTTCTTAACCGGCTGCGGCGCGGGGTGGTATATGCTCCCGAGAAGGCCGAGCGCGCCTTGCTCAACTTCTTCAAGGAACCCTCGTTGGTCGCGCTTCGGGAGCTCGCCCTGCGCGAGACGGCGCATGAAGTGGACGCGCGTCAGGTCGGTTCCCGCGAACCGGCTGTGGAAACACCAGAGCCATCCGTCAGCCGGAGTGGTCCTGCGCCTGAGTCGAGTCCGGCCCGGCAGCGAGTCTTGGTGTGCGTGACCGCAGAGTCGTCCGCCGCCATGCTGATTCGCCGGGCTCGACGGGTCGCTGACTACCTCGGCGCGGAGTGCTTGGCCGTTTATGCCCATCGCGGGCCGGACCTGAGCGACCTGCCCACGCCGCGGAGAGAGGTCATCGCGAGGATTCTGAATTTTGCCCGCAACCTGCACATCGAGACCCGCATCCTGCACGGGCCGGACCTGGCGAGGACGCTCCTGGATTTTGCCCGCCTCCATGAAGTCACCCAGATCTTCGTGGCGCGGCCCGAGTACGGCCGGCGGCAGTGGTTCCTGGGACGCAACCTGATCCACCGCATCGTGCGCGAGGCGCCCGACATGGAAATGATCATTGGGGCTGAGCGTCGCCCTGCGAAGCAATCTTGAGTAGCATCCTCGTCGCGGTGCGATACGCCACGGGCATGGAAACCTGCGGCTCTTTTACTACGTCTATTCTGCCTTCGGCGCAGCGTCGGCGCCGGGTGACGTGGGGGCACAGGTGAGATACAATTCGGTGAAGCCAACAGGACCGTCTATGTGCAGGTTGACCCGCAGGGTGCCCCACTGTGTGATCGGCGTCGCATCCTTGCTTCTGCCGGCCTGGTGTCAAGCCCAGGCTCCGCTGAAATACACCGTCACGACGGTGGCCGGAAACGGCACCAGTGGCTATTCCGGGGATGGAGGCGCGGCCATCGCTGCCCAACTCAACAACCCGTGCACCGTGGCGGTGGATGGGTCCGGCAACATCTACATTGCGGACCAGCTCAACAACCGCGTCCGCATGGTGGCGCCCGACGGCACCGTCAGCACGGTGGCCGGCAGCGGTACCGCGGGCTTCGCAGGAGACGGCAGCGCCGCCACCAGCGCCCAACTCAACCACCCCTGCGGTGTGGCTTTGGACAGCTCCGGCAACCTCTACATCGCCGACTCCGCCAACCACGTGATCCGCAAGCGCGTGACGAGCGGCACTCTCAGCACCGTGGCCGGCAACGCTACCGCGGGCTACGCAGGAGATGGGGCCGCGGCGACCGACGCCTCGCTCAACACGCCCATCGGCTTGGCCGTGGATGCTACCGGCAACCTCTACATCGCGGACACGCTCAACCACCGTGTCCGCAAGTTGGCCACCGACGGCAAGATCACCACCGTAGCCGGCAACGGCTTTGAAGGCCGTGCCGGGGACGGAAGCGCAGCCACCAGCGCCTCGCTCACCGGGCCGCAGGCCGTGGCCCTGGATGCCGCCGGCAACCTCTACATTGCCGACACCAGCAACGCCGTGGTCCGCAAGGTCGCGGCCGACGGCACCATCACTACCGTGGCCGGCACCGGCATCAAAGGCCATTCCGGAGACGGAGGCCCGGCCACCCAGGCCGCGCTCAACTACCCGAAGGGCCTGGCAGTGGACGGCACCGGCAACCTGTACATCGCGGATTCGTTCAACAGCCGGATCCGCGTGGTGGCGGCGACTGGCGTCATCACCACGGTGGCCGGCAACGGCACGTTCGGTGACAGCGGGGACGGCGGTCCGGCCACCAGCGCCCAGCTCCGGTTTCCTTCCGGCTTGGCACTGGACGCCGCCGGTAACCTCCATGTCGCGGACAGCCAGAACAGCCGGATCCGACGGCTCACACCGATCCCGCGCGAGGCCGACTCCGGAGCGGCTCCTTCGATCAGCCCGGGCGGAGTGGTCGGCGCCGCAGCATTTGGGGCTTTCACCTCGGTCGCGCCCGGCTCTTGGATCGAGATCTACGGCTCGAACCTGGCCGCCAGCTCGCGTGGCTGGGCGGCCGCCGATTTTATCGGAGTGAAGGCCCCCGCCTCGCTGGATGGAACCAAGGTGACGATCGGCGGTCAGGCCGCCTTCGTCGCCTACGTCAGCCCGACGCAACTGAACGCGCAGTTGCCGTCGAATCTCGGCGCCGGTGCGCACGAGATCACGGTGACCACCGCGGCCGGAACGAGCGCGCCGTATTCCATCACCGTGAACCCGACGCAGCCGGGGCTGTACGCTCCGCCGTCGTTCAGGATCGGCGACCAGCAGTACGTGGCGGCTCTGCTCAGTGACGGCGCAACCTTTGTGTTGCCCTCCGGTGCGATTCCAGAGGTCGCCTCGCGGCCGGCTCGTCCGGGGGAGACCATCGTGCTGTACGGTGTCGGGTTCGGCCCGGTGACTCCCAGCGTGGACGCGGGCGAGATCGTCCGGCAGGGCAATGCCCTGGCCACGCCGCTCCAGATCTTCTTCGGGCAGACCCCGGCTACGGTGGCCTACGCGGGCCTGGCTCCGGGGACCGTCGGGGTCTACCAGTTCAACGTCGTCGTGCCCAACGTCGCCGCGAGCCACGCGGTGCCGTTGACCTTCACCCTGGGCGGCGCCAGCGGGGCGCAAACGCTCTACACCGCCGTGCAGAATTAGCCCCTGAGACGGGAGGCGCGGGACCGTCGGGCCGCCCTCCCCGGCGCGTTCGGTCTGGGGCCGTTGGCATTCCCGGCCGATAGTGCTATTACTTGGTCGAGGACCCGCGAAAGGAGTCTGCCATGCACCGTCTTGTTGGCTCGCTGCTGATCTGGGTGGCGCTGGGCGTGCCCGCGACCGCCCAGCAGAAGAAGCGCGTTGCCATCCTGGATTTCGAATACGGCACCGTGCGCAGCGGCGCGGCCGCCATCTTCGGCACCGATCGGGACGTGGGCCGCGGCATCGCCGACCTCATCGTCGAGAAACTGGTGCAGGACGGCACCTACTCGGTGATCGAGCGCAAGGCCCTGGACAAGATCCTCACTGAGCAGAATTTCGCCAACAGCGACCGCGCCGACGCCTCGACCGCCGCCCGGATCGGC
>CAZIRH010000373.1:0-5012 GCA_964541065.1 uncultured Solibacteraceae bacterium | reverse complement strand
GCTGCGATTCCTCCAGCCTCCCCTCGCGCACGAGCTCGCCAAGGTGCAAGTAGCAGTACGCGTCCGGCAACTCGATGTTGACCCCGGCGTGGACGGAGAGAACGCACGCCTCCTTCTTGTCCTTGGCCACGAAGTGGCCGTGGGTGTCGGGACGGTAGCTGAGTTCCCAGATCGCGAAGTAGTCCGACACCACGAAACCCTGGAAGCCCCACTCCTTGCGCAGCACGTCGCGCAGCAGCCACTTGTTCGCGTGAGACGGCACCCCGTCAAGCTCGTTGTAGGAAGCCATGACGCTGATGGCGCCGCCCTTCTCCAGCGCCTCCTTGAAGGGATAGAGGAACGTCTCGCGCAGCACGCGCATTGAGACGTTCGCCGGCGCGCAGTTCATGCCAGATTCCGGCTGCCCGTGCCCCGCCAGATGCTTCAGCGTGGCGATCACGCGCCGCTTGTCGCGGAAGGTGGCGTCGCCCTGAAACCCGCGCACCGCCGCGATGCCCATCCGCGAGACCAGGTACGGGTCTTCACCGTAGGTTTCCTCGACCCGGCCCCAGCGCGGCTCGCGCGCCACATCCACTACCGGCGTCAGCGCCTGATGTGTGCCCCGCAGGCGGGCTTCCGCCGCGGTCATCGTGAACAACGCCTCCACCAGGTCGGGATGGAAGGTCGCCCCCAGCGCGATGGGCTGCGGGAGACTGGTGCCGTCCACTGCCGCATGGCCGTGCAGACACTCCTCGTGAAACATCACTGGGACGCCCAGGCGGCTGTTCTCGAGAAAGAACTTCTGAATGGCGTTGGTGACTTCCGCCATGCGGCGCGCGTTCCGGCCCCCTCCCGCATCGCTGGGGCGGCCGACCTGGCCCAGTCCGCGCCGGTCCTTGAAAGCGGCCTTGGCCTTCTGAAGATCGAAATTGCCGTCGGCGTCTACCAGCAGCTCGGCCTTCTGCTGCCAGACACACACCATCTGCGCGGCTTTTTCCTCCAACGTCATCCGGGACAGAAGGTCCCTGACCCGCTTCGCTACAGGCAAGTCAGGATTCCTGTAAGGCAACATCTTCGTTTCTTTACTGTCGCTGTTACTCATGGGAGGCTGTGTTTTCATGGGTTAGGTTCTCTCTCGGAGGCCCGACCGACAATCGTCCATCCACCAAGTAATTTCTGGCGCGGGCCGACGATGCATGCGTTGCTGTGGTGTGGCTGCACGCCAGCCCGTAACATAGCAGCGAAGGGCGCGGCTGTCAAGGCGCCCACCATGGGCGGAGGACGCCAAAGGCGTCGCTCCGGTGCCCGTCCCCCGGCGGCGGGCCTGCCGCGCCGGGGCGGTCTGTTAGACTGAAGGTCCATGCGGCGGTTCCTCCCCCTGGTGCTGCTGGCCGCCAGCGCGCGCGCCGACTCCGTTCTGGTGCTTCCTTTTGCCAACCTCTCCTCCTCGAGCAGTCTGAGCTGGATCGGCCTGAGCATTTCCCAGACCATCATCGATGCCCTCTCCGCCCAGGGCATCCGGGTGCTGGACCCGGACGAGCGCGAGGAGGCATACCGGCGCCTGGGCATCCGCCCTTACGCCCGGCTGACGCGCGCCTCGGTGCTGAAAGTGGCCGAGGAGCTGGACGCCGCGCAGGTCATCTATGGCGAGTTCGAGCTGACCCCGCCGCAGAATCCGGCCCCCGGCACGTCGCGTGGCTCCCTGCGCATCACCGCGCGCCTCTTGAACGCCAG
Organism: uncultured Solibacteraceae bacterium; assembly: GCA_964541065.1. Lineage (GTDB taxonomy): Bacteria > Acidobacteriota > Terriglobia > Bryobacterales > Bryobacteraceae > VFZS01. Next base: position 3,299 of record CAZIRH010000373.1, on the reverse strand, counting down.
TGCCATGACCAAGGGCCCGGAATTCAACGAAGTGGGCGCTCTGGAGGACCTGGCCACGCTGGAAACGCATCTGGCCTGGCGGGCCCTGCATGCCCTGACGCCCCACACCACGCCGCCCCTGGAGGAATTCGTGCGGGAGCGGCCCGCCGTGCGGGTCAGCGCCATCGAGAGCTACACCCGCGGCCTGCTGGCCGCCAACCCCGACCAGAAGCACCGCTTCTTCACCCAGGCGGCGCGCCTGGACGAGAACTTCTCCCAGCCCTGCTTCGAGCTGGGCCGCCTGTATTGGGCCCGCAAAGACTACCGCCTGGCGGCGCAGTGGCTGGGGCGCGTCAAGCCTTCCGACACACATTTCCTGGAAGCCAATTTCTTTCTGGGGCTGGCCCGCTACTACACCGGCGACTACGCCGGCGCCCAGGCCGCTTTCGAGGTGGTGGCCCGGTCCGTGCCGCTGATCGAGGTCCTGAACAACCTGGGCGCCGCCCAGTCCCGGCGCAACCTGCCGGGGGCGCTGGAGAACTTCCGCCAGGCCCTGGAGGGCGACCCCGCCGATCCCGACTATCACTTCAACGTCGGGTTCGCGCTGTGGAGGACGGGCCAGTTCGCCGCCGCCGCCGACCGCTTTCGCGCCGCGCTGGACCGCAACCCCGAAGACGGGTTGGCCACCCTCATGCTGGGCCGCTGCCTCAAGCAGGCCGGCCCGCGCCCCGGCGACCTCAGGAGCGAAGGACTCGAGCGGCTCAAGCACAACTATGAAGAACGCGCCTACCGCGAGCTGCAAGCCGCCCTGGAGAAGAAGGCGCCGCCGGACGATCCGCTACAATAGGAGTTGCTGATCCGCGGTATTCTGGCCCTGGGCGCGGCGTGGTTGTGCTTGGCCCAGGGAAAGCCCCCACCCCCGACGAAGCCTCCCGCTGCGCCGCTGCGCACGCGGCTGGATGCCGAGGCCCGCCGCAACGAGAACGTCCAGGTCAATCGCATCGACACCGACGCCATCAAGGACGCCAACATCCGGCTGGGCGACAACATCACGATCCTCCCGGAGGCTCCCGTCGAGCTGAACCACTACGCCACCGAACACGGCCGCCCGCCCGGCGAGTCGCCGCTGCTGAGAGCCCCCGCGCCGGTCCCGCCCTGGCACGTCGAGCTGCACGAGTGGCATCAGAACAGCGTGTTCAACGCGCGCACTTTCTTTCAGGTGGGCGAGGTGCAGCCCTCCCACTCGAACAACTACGGAGGCCGCTTCACGGGCCGGCTGCCGAAGCTGGGCGCTGTCACGGCCGGCGCGAGCCAGCGCAAGATCCTGGGAATGGTCAACGGCAACGTGCTGGCGCCGCTGGCCTCCGAGCGCACCCCGCTGGCCAGCGATCCGGCGGTGCGGGCCATCGTGTCGCGCTTCCTGGCCGCCTACCCGACGAGCCTCCCCAATCGCACGGACTTCGATCCCCGGGCCCTCAACACCAACGCGTCTCAGCGCATCGACGAGACCGACGCCGACGCCCGCCTGGACCGCGAGTTGGGCGCCCAGGCCAGGCTCTCGGCGTTCTACTCCTTGAGCCGGCAGCGCGTGGATGCCTTCCAGTTGGTGGCCGGCCAGAACCCGGACAACGAGATCCACGCGCACCGCGCGCGGCTGACCTGCCGGCGGTCGCTGCCGCCGGCCACGGACCTGGCCGTGGGTTTCGCTTTCCAGCGGACCAAGTCGGTGCTCCGCTCGGAGCCCAACGCCGTGGGACCCAGAGTACGCGTCGGCTTCCAGATTGAAGAGCTCGGTCCCGACAGCATGTTCCCCATCGACCGCGCGGAAAACAGCTTCCGCTGGGGCGCGCTGCTGGGCCAGTCGCGAGCCGGCGGCCGCCACACCCTCACCCTGGGCGGGGACCTCACCCGCTTTCAGTTGAACGGGATAGAAAGCAACAACGAGCGCGGCTACTACCAGTTCACCAGCAACTTCGGACGCACCGCCCTCGAGAACCTGCGCCTGGGCGTGCCCTCGATGTATGAGGTCGCCATCGGCGAGCTGGCCCGCGGCTTCCGCAACTGGACCCTCAACGCCTTCTTCGCCGATAAGTGGAAGCTCACGCCGCGCTTCCAGATCTACCTCGGCCTGCGCTACAACGCCGGCACGGCGCCGGTCGAAGTCCATGACTACAACCGGATTCGTTACGGCTGCGACTGCAATAACTTCAGCCCCCGCTTCTCCGTGGCTTGGCAACTACCCGCCGGCTGGGTGATGCGCAGCGGCTACACCGTCTCCTTCGGGCAGATCATGCCGGTCACCTACCAGCAGGTGCGCAACAACCCGCCCTGGGTGTACTACTTCCAGGTGCAGAACCCCGACCTGGTGGACCCGCTGCGCGGGATCAACCGGAGGGACCCCAACGTGCGCGTTTCGCCTACCGTGCTCTCCCCGGACATGGTTTCGCCGTACTCCCACCAGTACAGCTTCAGCCTCGAGCGCCCGTTGGCGGGCCGTTACCTGTTGCGCGTGGGATACGTGGGGAGCCGCTCGGTCAAGCTCCTGAACGACTACATCACCAACCGCGCCGAGCCGGTTCCCGGTATCCCTTGGACCACCGCCACCGTGGACGAGCGCCGGCCCGACCCGCGCTTCTACGAGATTCGGCAGATCGTCAACGGAGGCTTGGCCTACCTGGATGCCGCCTCAGCGAGCCTGGACTTCCCGCTGCGCCACGGGTTCGCCGGGAGCGTGAGCTACACCTTCGGGAAAGCCATCGACGAGGGCGCCGACTACGCTTTCACCGCCGCCAACAAGGATTTGAGCACGGCGCGCAGCCAGTGGCAGTACGAGTCCCTGCGGGACAAGAAAGGCTTGAGCAACTTCGACTCCACGCACGCGCTGCTGCTGTCTTACTACTACGACTTGCCGCGCTTGGGCGGCGCGCCGCGCGGGCTGGCCTGGCTGGCGAACGGATGGCAAGTCTCGGGAGCGGCGCTGCTCAAATCGGGCACGCCGCTGACCCTCTACATCGGCTCGGACGGCCCCGGCTACGGCAACGTGGACGGCGGGCCCAGCGACCGGCCCAACATCCTGGACCCCTCCATCCTCGGCCAGACCATCTCCCACCCCGACACCGCGCCGCTCATTCTGCGCCGCGACCGTTTCGCCTACATCGCCCCCGGCGAGCATCGCGGCAACCTCGGCCGGGGCACCTTCCGCAAGGCCGGCATCGCCAACTTCAACGCCGCCCTGACCAGGCAGTGGCGCTGGGGCCCGGGCGGCGAACGGGCCGTGCTGCTGCGCGCCGAGGCCTACAACCTGACCAACCACGCCCAGT
>CAZIRH010000372.1:2046-5028 GCA_964541065.1 uncultured Solibacteraceae bacterium | reverse complement strand
CCCCCGGCGGGCCCCCGGGCGGGACGCCCGCGCCGCAGGCGCCCCAGGTCTTGCAGCAGGTCAACCCGAAGGCCAACACGGTCACCGGCTTCGCCTACAACAGCGCAGGCAGGCAGGTCGGCGTAGTCGTGCTGCGCGTACCCTGAGTGCGCTTCCGGTTCATCACCTCGACGCCGCTGGACGTGGTGCGCGGCAGCGGCACCTCCGCGGGCATCACCGCCCTGGCGCGCGCTCTCGGCGCCCTGGGCGCCAGGGTGGACATGGTGACTCCGCAGGTGCGGCTTCCTAGCTACACGCTCGAGCGGCTGTGGTTCAATGAGCAGCTCCGCCACCGTGAACTCCCCGCCTGCGACGTGAGTGTCGGTTTTGACATGGACGGCTACCGGATCGCGGGGAGGACGAATGTGCCCCATGTGGCCTCCGTCAAGGGCGTCATCGCCGACGAGGGGCGCTTCGAAGCAGGCTTCACCCGCTGGACCATGGCCCTCCAGGCAGCCTGCGAACGGGCCCACGTGCGCAGCGCGAGCCTGGCGATGACCACCAGCCGCTACGCCGCCCGGCGCCTCGAGGAGCTCTACGGTGTTCGCGAGGTCAGCATCGTGCCCGAAGCCATCGACTTGGCCCGCTGGCGCCGGCTCTTCGAAGAAAACCCGGCCCAACCGGATCCCAACCGATTCACCATCTTGTGCGTGTGCCGCTTCTATCCCCGGAAGCGCCTGGCTCTGCTGCTGGCAGCCGCAGCACGCCTGCGTGGGGAAATCCCCCGGCTGGAAGTGCGGATGGTCGGCGGCGGCCCCGAGGCAGCCCGCCTGCGCCGCCTCTGGCGCCAGCAGGACCTCCCGGGTACCGTTCACTGGCTGGGGAATGTCTCTCAGGCGGAGCTGGCCCGCGAGTACCAGCGCTCAGACCTCTTCTGCCTGCCCAGCGTCCAGGAGGGCTTCGGGATCGTTTTCCTGGAAGCGATGGCGGCGGGCAAACCCATCGTGGCGGCCCGCGCGGCGGCCGTCCCGGAGGTCGTTACGGAAGGCTTGTTGGTCGAGCCTGACGACGAGGCGGCGCTGGCCGAGGCCATCCGCGCCCTCCACCTGGACCCGGAACGCCGGGCCGCCTTGGGCGCAGCCGGCCGCCGGGTGGTCCAGCAGTACGACGCGCCGCGGGTGGCGCGGCTGTTCCTGTCAGAGATCGAGCGACGACTCGGCGTTCAGGCCGCTTTGGGCAATGGTTTGTAAATGGCCGCCACCAGGATGCCCGCCACCAGCATCTCGATCAGGCCGAAGCCGCACCATTGGAGGCACAGCGAGTAGGGAATGTTGATCATGACATAGAACGCGTGCGAAAACGGGACCGAGGCAAACAGCCAGATGATGATTCCGTAGCGCACGCCCTCCAGGATCCCCTTCCCTTCACGACCCTTGATGAAGATGTAGGTGAACAGGAGCGCGGTGAGCAGCCCCAGCGGGTACCACATCCACATCTTCGATTCGATGTCCGGCCGCCACAACTGCTTCAACGACTCGTACGTCGGCATCAGGATCACGTTGTTGACGACGTACTCCATGAGCTGGACCGCCACGAACACCACTATGCTGGCAGCGAAGAAACGCTTGCAATTCATACTCTCCCCCTTCCGCCGGATCATACCAAAAGGCGGAGAGCCCGAGCCGCTTTTTTTCTGTCTACCGCCGCTGGAGGCGGATGCTGCCGTTGACCGTGCGCAGGCTCACGTCCGCGCCGCCCTGGCCCAGCGTAGCCTCGACATGCCGGCCCGGGCCGAAGCCGATCCGCCGCACCGGCAGGTCGAAGTCGCTTTCCAGGCTCCCATTCACGGTGGAGGCCGACAGGCGCATGCCGGCGCCCTGCGGCAGCCGCACTACCACCGTCCCGTTGACAGACCTCAGGGAGATGCGTCTGGCTTCCATCCGCTCGAATTCGGCTTCCACCCGGCCGTTCACCGTGGACAGGCCGAGCTCGCCGATCAGCCGCAGGCCGCGCACGCCGCCGTTGACCGAGCTGGCCCGCACCTCGCCGGAGATGCCGTCAATCTCGACGCTGCCATTCACTGTCTTGATCTCGTCCAGCCGGGCCCCGCGCGGTACTGTCAAGGTGTAGTCGACGCTGGCGGCCTCCTGATCGCGGTGACGGTGCTCCGGGTAGCGGGTGCGGATCTCAATCACGTCCGCCCGGGCGTCCACCAGGATCTCGGCCTCCTTCAAAGCCTCTGGCGTGCGGGCCCGCTTGACGGCGTCCACCTGAACCTCGTTCTTGTCCCACGCGCCGATGCGCACCGAGCCGTTGACGTTCGACAGGCTCACCCGGCCCGCCGCCGCCAGCGGGAAACTCTTGTGGAATTCCTCGCGCAGGTCCTCGGCTGCCCAGGCCAGGGCAGTGGCCAGAAGCAGGGGAACTGCCAGACGACTGAATCTCCGCATGTTGTGGTCTCCTCTGGTGAGTGGGACGGCCCAGCCGCGAAGTTGTCACGCTCGCCGGTTCAATACAGCGGCGGCTGGCCCGCGGGCCGCGTTTTCCAGCGGCGGTGGATCCACAGCCACTGGTCGGGGTGCTGGCGGATGACCTCTTCCAGGCGTTTTTGCAGGCGCGCGGTGTCCGCCTCGACCCGCCCCGTGACTTCCACCGGCGGATAGAAGCGCAACACGTAGCGACGGTCCCGCTCCGACCAGAGCGCGAAGCCCGGAATGACGGCCGCCTGGCTGTGCGCGGCCAGGCGCATCAGGCCGGTGGAGGCGCAGGCCGGCAGGCCGAAGAAATCGACAAACACGCCCTCTTCCGGGCTGGAGTTCTGATCACAGAGGATACCCACCGCCTGGTTGGCGGCCAGCGCCTTCAGAATGGCGCGCGCGAACTCCTTCTTCTCGATGAGCCGGTTGCCGCCGAGCGTGCGCCGCCGCTCGACCAGGGCGTCGATGCGTGGATTGTCCAGGGGCCGCACTACGAAGTGCATAGGCTCGACCAGCAGTGCATAGG
>CAZIRH010000372.1:0-1946 GCA_964541065.1 uncultured Solibacteraceae bacterium | reverse complement strand
GCCATGGCCAGGTTGCGCAGAGCCACCCGCCGGAGCCGCGGCACGGCCGCATCCAGCAGCCGCCCATAGAGTCGCGCCAGCAGCCAGCCCACGCGCCGCGGCGTCCACTCCAGCGACTTGACCACACCCACAGCGAGCCAGTACTCCAGAAGCTGGCGCAGAGGTGAGCGGCGCGTCACATCACTAGCATATCCACCCGCCGCCCAAAACCAAATCGCCGTCGTAGAAGACCGCGGCTTGGCCCGGGGTGACGGCGCGCTGGGGCTCGTCCAACCGCACCGTGACGCGCGTAGGATCCGAAGTCGGGTAGAGGGTGGCCGGGACAGCGACGTGCTGGTGGCGGATCTTCACCTGCGCCCGCAGGGGCGCCTTCAGCTCGGCGAAGGCGATCCAGTTCACCCGCTCGGCGGTCAGCTCTTCGCGCAGCAGTTCCTCGGCGCGCCCGACCACTACGCGATGCGTCACCGGCTCCGTTCGCAGCACGTAGAGCGGCTCGCCGGCCGCCACGTTCAACCCGCGCCGCTGGCCCACGGTGAAGCGATGCACGCCGCCGTGCTCGCCAAGCCTGTGCCCCTCAATGCTCACGATCTCGCCGCCCAGGTCGGGGAAGACGCGCCCCTGCTCCCGGAAATAGGCCTCGATGAAGGCGGCGTAGTCGCCCCCGGGCACAAAGCAGATCTCCTGGCTGTCGCCCTTCTGCGCCACCGGCAGGCCCAGCTCGCGCGCCATGGCCCGCACCTGGGCCTTCGTGAGCTCACCCAGGGGGAACACGACGCGCGCGAGTTGCTCCTGGGTCAGGCCAAACAGGAAGTACGTCTGGTCGCGCGCCTCATCTACGCCGCGGCGCAGCAGGTAGCGGCCGCTCGCCCGGTCGTCCTCCACCCGGGCGTAGTGCCCCGTGGCGAGCCGCCCGGCGCCCGCGGCGCTGGCCAGTTCCAGGAGCCGGTCGAACTTGACCACGTCGTTGCAGGGCGTGCACGGTATGGGCGTGCGGCCCGCCAGGTAGGCCTCGACGAAGGGTTTCACCACCGCTTCCTCGAACTCCTCTTCGAGGTTGACCACGTGATGGGGAATGCCCAGGTGCTCGGCCACGCGCCGGGCATCCTGGACGTCTTCGAGCCAGCAGCAGCGCCCGCCTTGAGCCTGGCTCCGCAACTCCGGCAGCCGCAGCCGGTTCCAGAGCTGCATGGTGTACCCGACGACCCGCACTCCGCCGCGCTTGAGCAGCGCGGCGGCGGTCGAGGAGTCCACTCCGCCACTCATGGCTACAGCGGTCAGAACGTGTGAAAAAACCCGGGGACACTCCGGGCTGGGTGCGTCAGACGAGTCACCCGTGGATGAGCGCAGGCGTGTCCCCAGGGTTTTTTTATACGTTCTGACGCCCGAATCAGACATGGGGCGAGCACGCGCCAGCGGAACTTGTTTTATTCTATCAACCGATGCCCCGCAGAATCGTCACTCTCACCACCGACTTCGGCCTCGCGGACCACTTCGTGGGCGCCATGAAAGGCGTGATCCTTCGGATCTGCCCCACCGCCCAGGTGGTGGACATCACCCACCAGATCACGCCGTTTGAGATTCCGGAGGCCGGTTTCACCATCGCCCAGGCCTACCCCTACTTCCCCAAGAAGACGGTGCACCTGGTGGTGGTGGACCCCGGTGTGGGCACCTCCCGCCGGCCCATCCTGGTCGAGGCCGCCGGGCAGTACTTCGTAGCGCCCGACAACGGCCTGCTCTCGATGATCTTCGGGCGGGAGAAGCACCGTGTGCGACACGTCACCGCTGCGCGGTACTTCCTGACGCCGGTGAGCCAGACCTTCCATGGGCGGGACATCTTCGCCCCCGTGGCGGCTCACCTGGCGCGGGGCAACCCCCCGGCAAAGTTCGGGCCCGCGATAAACGACTACTCGCGGCTGGAGTTCTTCATGGCCGTGCGTACGGGCAAA
>CAZIRH010000371.1:0-5037 GCA_964541065.1 uncultured Solibacteraceae bacterium | reverse complement strand
AGCGCGGCGGCGTGCCGGCCCGCCATCAACCCGGTGGCGATGGCTTCCACGTATCCTTCCACGCCCGAGAGCTGCCCGGCAAAGAAGATTTCCGGCCGCGTCCCGAGCTGGAGACAGTCGTTGAGCAGCGCCGGCGCGTTGATGTAAGTGTTGCGGTGGACCTGGCCGAGGCGGAGAAACTCGGCGCGCTCCAGGCCAGGAATCAGGCGCAGGATGCGCTCCTGCTCCTCGAAGCGGAGGTGGTTCTGAAGGCCGACCAGGTTGTAGCTGCCGGCGCGCAGGTTCTCCTGGCGGAGTTGGACCACGGCGTAGGGCTGTCGGCCGGTGCGCGGGTCGATGAGGCCGGTGGGTTTCATGGGGCCGAAACGCAGGGTGTCCCGGCCGCGCCGTGCCAGCTCCTCGAGGGGGAGGCAGGCTTCGAAGTAGGGGACGTCGGCGGCGACGTGGGAGGCGGCGCTCTGGGCATTCAGGAGGGCGTCCACGAAGCGGTCGTACTGGGCGGGAGCCAGAGGGCAGTTGAGGTAGTCGGCTCCGGCATCCAGCGACTTGCCGTAGCGCGAGGCGCGGAAGCCCACCGTGTGGTCCACGGAAGCGGCGTCCACGATGGGGCTGATGGCGTCGTAGAAGAAAAGCGCCTCCCGGCCGGTGAGGCCGCCGATCTGGCGAGCCAGCGCGTCGCTAGTCAGCGGCCCGCTGGCCAGGATGAGGAGGCCCTCCGGAAGCGTGGTCACTTCTTCGCGGCGGATCTGGATGCCCGGATGCGCGGCCACCGCGGCGGTTACGCTGGCGGCGAACCGCTCGCGATCTACCACCAGCGCGTGCCCGCCCGGGATGCGCGCTTCGCCGGCCAGGCGGATGAGCAGCGAGCCCGACCGCCGCAACTCCTCTTTGAGCAGCCAGGGCGCCGTGTTCGGCTGCTCGGTCTTCAGCGAGTTGCTGCACACCAGCTCCGCCAAATCGGCGCTCCGGTGGGCGGCCGTCTGGCGCTGGGGGCGCATCTCGTAAAGGACCGCGTGCAGGCCCGCCTCGGCCGCCTGCCAGGCGGCTTCGCATCCGGCCAGTCCTCCGCCCGCCACGTGGACCACGCTGAAACGCATGTCTCCTATGCGAAAAGCGTATTCGCTCATCGCAAAGTATATCCTGACCAGGGAGAACCGGGGCAGTACACGCAATCACCGTTTTTCGCGCCGCCTGCGCTACAGCGGTATCCGCAGCCGCGATTCCGACCCCAGGTAGATCAACGGCGTCGCCCCCGCGGGCGGCGGGTCCAGCAGCCGCGGCTTCAGCACCACCAGCACTTCGGTGGACTCGCGGGTGCGCGTGTTCTGTCGCAGCGCGCGACCAACTCCCGGCAGGCGGGACAAGCCGGCCAGACCCGAGACGCTTCTGCCTTCCGAGGCGCTCATCAGACCAGCCACCACGCCCCACTGCCCCTCACGCAGCCGCACGGTCGATTGCAGCTTGCGGGTCTTGATCACCGGGATGCCGTTGAAGCTCTGCCCGCCCAGCACCTTGAACTCCGCTTCCAGTTCCAGCGACACCTCCTCGAGCCCGTGCACGTGGGGCGTCACCTTCAGCACCAGGCCCAGGTCCTCGAAGTTGAACGCCGGGGGGGCCAGGTAGCCCGCCTGGCCCCCGTACATGTAAGTGCCGCTCAGCACCGGATACTTGTCGCCGACATGGAAGTTGGCCGCCGTGCCGTCCAGCGCCCGCACTTCGGCCCGCATCAGGGCGCGGGCCGCCGACCCGCTCATGCTGGCGAACGCCTTGGCGTCGGCCAGCCCGGCGCCCAGCAACGTGCGGCCTCCGCCGAAGACCAGCATGCGCGCAAACTCCGTGGCCACCGACGGCCGCGAATGGAACGCGCCCCCCAGGTAAGCCATGGGGAACTCGGTGGGCGTCAGCAGGCCGTAGCTCAGCAGGCTGCCGCGATCCACTTCCAGCAGCTCCAACTCGACGGCCACCTGCGCCCGCCGTCCCGCCAGTTGCTCGAACAGCACCTGCGCCGGCAGGGCCTTCGAGACACGGTCCTTCAGGAAGACCACCCGCTGCTCGGCGTCCACCACCAGCCTCAGAATCTCCGTGGCTTGCTGGACCGTGCGCGCCAGCTCCTGCGCCTCCTGCACCGTGGCCGGGTCGGGAATGGGGATGGCCAGCGCGACGGTCGGCTCCACCTCGGCGCGCTTCTGCGGGGTGTCCCTGGCCACCAGGAAAAGGCGCTCGCTCACCGGCACGACGAAGGATCCCGTGACCACCGCGAGTTGCTCGAGCGCCTCCCGGTAGTCGGCGTCTTCCAGCCGCAAGCGCAGCCGGGGACCAGCCTGGAAGTCGCCGTCGAAGACGCAGTCCAGCCGGTAAGCCTTGGCCACTTGCGGGAACACCGTTCTGGCGTCTCCGCTCAGTTCGAGCGTCCGGCGCCCTGGCGCGCCCTCCAGCCGCGGCGGCGGCTTCAGGTGCCGTAGGTCCGCGAGATCCTGCTGGGTCAGTGCGCCGACCACAGCCGACGGCTTCGGCTCAACGGCCGCCATGGCCGCGAGCACCCACACCACCGCACTGGTCAGGCTCCACACTGCCACTTATAGGGATTGACGCGGGGGCCCGGCATGGCGTGCAGGACCGTGGGACGGGCTACGGCGCCGCCTCGGCGGCGGCCCAGCCTACCGGGGCAGCAGCAGGGCCGGTGAGAACACCGGGCGGCGGGCGAAATACCGCTGCTCGTCCAGGCGGCGGTAAATGCTGCCCGCGATCTCCGCGGCCGTCGAGCCGCTCACGCCCCGGCCTCCCGTCATCAGCACCACCACCACCAGCTTGGTCTGCCCAAAGTCGTTGAAGGACCCGAACCAGCCCAGGTGCACAGTCCCGCCTGTGCAGGTCCCGGTCTTGCCGCACAGCGGCGCTTCCGGACTGAGACTGGCCCTGCGGGCCGTGCCGTATTCCACGGCCGCGGTCAGGCCCGGCTTGATGTCCGGAACCCAGCGCGAGATGTCCAGATGCCGCTTCACGCGCGGCACGAACTGTTCGACCTCCTGCTGGCTCTCCGGATACTGAAGCCAGTAGAGCGTGCCCCCGTTGGAGACGGCCGCCAGGAAGGCCGCCAGTTCCAGCGGCGTCAGCGAAATGCCCGTTCCGAAGCTGGACAGCATCCCCATGCCCCCCTCTTTGGGAGGCGCGCCCGGGAACACGCCGGGCTGCTCCCCGCGGATGTTCAGGCCGGCTTTCTCGCCCAGACCGAACAGCCTGGCGTAGTGCGCCAGGCGCTGGTAACCCAGCTTCTCGCCCAGCCGGGCGAAGTAGGGGTTGTTGGATTGCGCCAGCGCCTCGGTCAGATCCACGCTGGTCCGCCGCGTCAGCCGCAGCGGCGTCTGGCGGCTGACCAGGCCCTCGCTGAGCGCTGCCAGCGCCACCGCCACCTTGATGGTCGAGCAGGGCTGGAATCCGCCGGTCCGGGCCACCTTCTGGTTGACCATGGCCAGCACGCGCCCGCTGGTCCCATCCACCGCCACCACCGTGCCGTTGTACTGCCCCAGGGCTTCCACCGCGGCCCGGCGCACCACCAGGTCCTCGCCGTCGATCGAGTCCCCGATGGTCGAGTCCGCGAAGGTCGGCTCGCTCCACCGGCTGGCGTACGTGCGCGTCTTCCGGCGGCGCGCCGCCGGCGTGGTCTTCTTGGCGGGGGCGGATAGTCCCTTGGCCGCAGGCTTGCGCGCAGGCGGCTTCGGCGTGCTGGTTTCGACCGCAGACGCCGGCACTGCGCCGGCCGCCGCGAGCAGCGCCACCATCAAAGCGGAGATTCCCACGCGGGGCCGCCGGCGCGTCAGCTCAGAGTGCGCAAAAAACATTCCACCGCTCTAATGTTCCAATACTCTTCGACTCTGCGACCGCCGCGAAGCCAGCGGTAAATGCCATTTTCGGGCATCTCCGCCAACTTGTCAAGCCGCGGTCCACCCCCCGTCGATGGTAATGACCGACCCGGTTACGAACCCGGCCTCCGCCGAACTAAGGTAAAGCACCAGGTGCGCGATCTCCTCCGGCCGCCCCAGCCGGCCGATGGGCTGGCGCTGGTTCAACTCCGCGCGCACCTGTTCCTTCTCGTGCCGGTGGTACTTTTCCAGGTAAGCTTCCACGAAGGGCGTATCCACGGTGCCGGGGCAGACGCAATTGACGCGGATCTCGGTGGGGTAGTCCACGGCGAGCTGCCGCGTCATGGCCACCACCGCCCCCTTGGTGGCGCAGTAGGCGAAACGGCGCTTGACTCCGATCAGCCCGGCCACCGATCCCAGGTTCACGATCGACCCGTGCGAGGCCATCAGCAGCGGCAGAGCGTGCTTCGTCACCAGGTACATGCCCTCGACGTTCACCCGGAGCAGCCGCCGGAAATCCTCGGGCTCGGTTTCTTCGACGCTGCCCACCAGCCCGATGCCGGCGTTGTTGACCAGCACGTCAAGCGCATTGACTTCGCCGAAGATGCGCCGCACGTCCTGCTCGGCGGTGACGTCCGAGACCAGAGCGCGGGCGCCGGGCAGCTCGGCGGCGAGCGCCTCGGCGCGCGGGCGGTCGATATCCACGATGAGAACCCTGGCGCCGGCGGCGGCGAACACGCGCGCGGTGGCTTCTCCGATCCCGCTGGCCGCCCCGGTGATGAGCGCCGTCTTCCCGTCCAGGCGAAAGGGCGTGTGCATGGCCTCCTGGTTCCTTCCCAGGGTACAACAGCGCCGTGCTGGAAGCTTCGGAGGTTGCTGAAAAAGCCCTGCACAGACTGAAGTCCGTGCCCTGGAGTTTCTACATTCCTCTGCTCAAGGGTGGTGACTCCTGTGTGGGACAGGCGGTCGCAAGCGACCGCCTGTCCCACGAGGCAGCATTGTTCGAGAGCACCCTCGGGCCGGACGAACGCCTCGCACCGCCGCACGGTCCAGGTCGCCGGCGGCAAACTGGCGCGGGCCAGCCGCGGGGCAGGCGGAATTAAAGACCTCACAGTCGGAAAATCTCGCATGCTGGCCAGTGCGGGAATCCGGGCACTGGGTCCGGCCCCGCCGGGCC
>CAZIRH010000370.1:0-5037 GCA_964541065.1 uncultured Solibacteraceae bacterium | reverse complement strand
GACCGCCACCATCGTCGCCCGGGGGTCGAAAACTGCTCGAACGCGAGGTGCTGGACGGCGAAGAGGTAAAGCAACTGATCGAGGGCCGGGATTTGTCGGCCGTCGCTTCCGGCGCCCGCGGGCAGACGCAGCAGGTGCTGCGGCCGGAGGGCGGCCGCCGCGTCGTGGCAGGCGAGCGGCCCCAGCCGGCCTGATGCGCGCCTTTTCGGTCTACCTGTTCGACGTAGACGGCACGCTGCTGGATTCCGCCCCGGACATCGCGGCGGCCATCCTGGAGGTCCTGGACGATACCCCTTGCCGCGGGCTGGAACCCGCGGCTCTTCACAAGTACGTCGGCACGCCGCTGCACGAGATCTTCCGCGACCTGCTGCCGGAGCTGCCCCAGGCGGAGTATGAGCGGATGATCGCGGCCTACCGGCGGATCTACCCGGCACGGCAGCACCGGCTGACGCGGGTGTATCCGGGAGTGCGCGAGGCGCTGGCGGCGCTCGGCGGGCGCAAGTCCACCGCCACCACCAAGCAGACCTGGATGACGCGCGGGGTGCTCGAACACTTCGGGCTCCTCGAGCATTTCGACCACGTGCAGGGCACCGACGGATTCGCCTACAAGCCGGCCCCGGACGTGGTGCTGGCCTCTGTGCGCGTGTTCGGGGCGCGCCCGGAGGACTGCCTGCTGGTGGGCGACGCGCCCAGCGACATGGAAGCCGGCCGCCGCGCCGGGGTCGCCATCTGTGCCGTGCGCTACGGGTACGGCTGCGCAGCCGACCTGGCCCGCTGGGAGCCGGACTACTGGGTGGGGGATCTGCGGGAACTGGGGTAGGGTCCGGATCTGTGCCGCTCTGCTATAGTTGAAGCGAAGTGAGGCACGCGGAGGGATTCACGGATACGGATCCGCGCGCGATGGAGGTCTGGCTGTCTCTCCAGCGCCGCATGTCCGCGGGGGAGAAGCTGCTCGCCGTGCTCGAGGCCAGCCGGTTCTTGTTGCAGATGTACGAGGCGGGCGTACGGTTGGACCATCCCACGGCCAGCGAGCGGGAGATCTTCCTCAGGACGGCGGCGCGCCACCTGGATCGGGACCTGATGGTCCGCGCCTACGGCTGGGACCCGGCGCTCGACGATGAACCCGGCAGACGCCCTTAAGCGCCTGCGTGAGCGACCTGCTGGAGCGCCTGCTGGCCGAGTAGGGCACGCCCCGGCCTCTACCGCACGCGCTGGATGCGGGCGCCCAGGCGGGCCAGCTTGGATTCGATCTTCTCGTAGCCCCGGTCGATGTGGTAGACGCGGTCGATGAGGGTCTCGCCGCGGGCCACCAGCCCCGCCAGCACCAGTGAGGCGCTGGCGCGGAGGTCTGAGGCGAGCACGCCCGCGCCGGACAGCGGCGTCGGCCCCGCCACAATAGCCTGGCGGCCCTCCAGGCGGATGTTGGCGCCCATGCGGGCCAGCTCGAGCGCGTGCATGAAGCGGTTCTCGAAGATGGTCTCGGTGATGAAGGAGATCCCTTCGGCCTGGGTCATCAGGGCCATGTACTGGGCCTGAAGGTCGGTGGCGAAGCCGGGATACTCCTCGGTGGTCATGTCCTCGGCACGGAGACCGCCGCTCGAACGCACGCCCAAGGCATCCGGGCCGGCCGGGCTGACCTCGGCGCCCGCCTGCCGGAGCCTCACGACCAGGGTGGCCAGGTGCGCGGGCACGCAGCCGGTCACCAGCGTCTCGCCGCCGGTGATGGCGCCGGCAATAAGGAACGTGCCGGCTTCGATGCGGTCGGGAATGATGGTGTGCTCGGCGCCGTGCAGGCGCTCGACGCCCTGGATGCGGATGGTCGAAGTGCCCGCGCCCTCGATCCGGGCGCCCATCTTGACGAGCAGATCCGCCAGGTCCTTGACCTCGGGCTCGCGTGCGGCGTTCTCCAGCACGGTCTCGCCTTGGGCCAGCACGGCGGCCATCAGAACGTCCTCGGTGCCGGTGACGGTGATGCGGTCGAAGGTGAAACGCGCGCCGTGCAAGCCGTCGGGAGCCTGGGTCTCGATGTAGCCGTGCTCCTGGCTGACGGTCGCGCCGAGTTGCTCCAGCCCCGCCAGGTGGAGGTTGATGGGGCGCGCGCCGATGGCGCACCCGCCGGGCAAGGAGACGCGCGCGCGGCGGGCCCGGGCGGTCAGCGGCCCCAAGACGAGGCTCGAGGCGCGCATGGTCTTCACCAGCTCGTAGGGCGCCACCGGCGAGAGGATCTCGCGCGCCTCGAGGCGCAGCGCTCCGGCCTCGGTCCCGACCCGCGCGCCGATGGCGCGCAACAGCTTCTCCATGGTGAGCACATCCCGCACACGCGGGATGCGGCGCAGCACGACCGGCTCTTCGGTCAGCAGGCAAGCGGCCAGGGCGGGCAACGCCGAGTTCTTCGCGCCGCTTACGGCGACCTCGCCGTTCAGCGGGGCGCCACCGCGTATCAGGAACTTATCCATGGTTCATCCCGCGCTTCCGCGCTCCGAGGCGGGAAACAGAAGGGCCTCCGAGACACGCCCGCCGCAGGCGGCCAGGCGCGCCTCTGCCTCCCGGCGGCCCAGGCCCAGGCGCGCCATCACGATGGCCACCTTGACCCCGCCGCCAGACGCTTCCAGCAGCACTGCGGCGCTACCGGCATCCACTCCCGCAGCCTGGGCGATAATGCGGCACGCGCGATCGCGCAGCTTCTCGTTGCGAGGCTGCACGTTCACCATCAGGTTACCGTAGACGTGGCCCAGGCGGATCATCGCGGCCGTCGAGAGCATGTTCAGCACCAGCTTGGTGGCGGTGCCGGCCTTCAGGCGGGTCGAGCCGGCGACGACCTCGGGTCCGGGCAGCGGTTCGATGGCGATCGCCGCGGCGCGCGAGAGCTCCGAGTCCGGCGTGCAACTGATGCCGATGGTCGCAGCGCCCAGCCGACGCGCCTCGGCGACCGCGCCCAGCACGTAGGGCGTGCGGCCGCTGGCGGCGATGCCCACCAGCACGTCCCTGGCGGTGAAGCCGCGTGCCAGAAGATCGCGGGCGCCCGCGGCGGGGTCGTCTTCGCTGGCCTCGGTCGAGCGGGCCAGGGCCGGCTCGCCGCCGGCGATGATGCCCTGCACCAGATCGGGCAGGACGTTGAAAGTGGGCGGGCACTCGGCGGCGTCGAGCACGCCCAACCGCCCGCTGGTGCCCGCGCCGATGTAGTAGAGGCGCCCGCCCCCGCGCAGGCGCTCGACGATGGCTTCCACGGCGCGCGCGATAGCCGGGATCACCCGCTCGACCGCCTCGGCCACCTGGCGGTCCTCGCGGTTGATCACGCGCAGGATCTCCTCGGTGGGCAGCGCATCGATGCCCTCCGCGGCCGGGTTCGCCTGTTCGGTCAGCAGGTGTTCGAGCACGCTGGTCAAGCCACCCCCGCCTTGCGCATCACGGCGAGGGAGCCCTGCAAGGCTAGGCGCGCCGCCTCCTCCGCGGGCATGTCTTTGAGGCCGCGGCCGAAGATCTCGGGGCTGAGGCCATCCTCGTAACCGATCTTGCGGAGCGCGCCGAAGAAGCCGTTCCAGTCGATGACGCCTTCGCCGGGGATGAGGCGCTCGTTGTCGCGGATCTCCTCGGGCGGCAGCTTGGGGGCGTCGGCCAGGTGCACGTGGACGATGCCGCGCTTGCCCGCGGCGATGATGTCGGCGGGAGTGGCCCCGGCGTGGTGCCAGTGCCAGGAGTCGAGCAGCAACCCGAGGTTGGGGCCGCACTCCTGGGCAAAGGCCAGCATCTCGTCCATCCGCCAGATGAACTCGTGCGGCGCGCGCTTGCGGCTCTGAAGCGGGCCGACAAACTCGAGGCCCAGGCGCACCCCCGTGGGGCGCAGCACCTCGGAGATGGCCTGGAAGCGGTCCTTGTAGATCTTGCGCAATTCGGTCTTGGGGGTGTCGCTGGAGGGCATGATCCAGGTGATCAGGCGCGGGCAGCCGATGGCCTTCAGAAACTGGGCCGCGCGGTCCAGGCGCTTGAGGCCCTCCTGGAAGGTGGCCTCGTCCTTGCGGAACTCGAGCGGTAGCGAGGCCGCGGCGGGCTTCAGTTTGAGTTCCTTGAGCAGGGCGCGGGTCGAGTCCACGCCCTCGTCCAGGGCCTTGCCGAGGGTGATGTCCACGCCGCCGTAACCCACCCGCTGGGCCAGGTGAGCGAACTCCGGCCAGGGGGCGCGGTTGGAAATGGTCACACCGTTCAAAGATACGTACATGGCGGTCTCCTAGTAGTTCCGTTCCCTTTCGAAGCGCGGGCGCTCGGCCCGGCTCATGCCTTTCAGACCCGTCAGAGCGGGGCCGGCCTGCGCCAGTTCATCGCGCGCGGCCATGACTTTGGCCACCGCGCGGGCAATGTCCTCGATGTCCTGTTCGTCGCCCAGCAGCAGGAATTGCGGCAGCCAGACGGACTCCTCGTAGGCCGCGCGCTCGGCGACCGGGCAACGGCAGGCGCGGTAATCGACGGGCTCGGCGCGGTCGAGCTTCAGTTGCGGGAAATCCTCGGCCCGCGCGGGGAACAGGTCGCTGCGGTAGACGGCCTCATAGAAGCGCCCGTCGCAGGGGATGCCCTCGGCGTCGAGCGCGGCCACGAACACGTCCCGCGAAACGCGCGCGTCCGGCGGCCGGTACTGGAAGACGTAGTTGTAGATGGTGTCCCGGGTGAGCGCCGGCTGCGCCGGGAGCGGGCGAACGCCGGGGATCTCCGCCAGCGCCCTGCTGAGCACAGCCGCGTTCTGCGAGCGGCGGCGGGTGAGCTCGGGCAGCCGTTCGAGCTGGCCCAGCAGCAAAGCCGCCTGAAACTCGGTGATGCGGTAGTTGGAGCCTACGACGCGCTCGTGGAACGTGTCCGTGACGCTGGCCCGGCCGCAGTTGACCAGCGACTGGAGCCGCTCGAAGAAGTCCAGGCGCGAGGAGATGACGGCGCCGCCCTCGCCCGCGGTCATCAGCTTGCTGGACTGGAAGCTGAAGCAGCCGGCATCGCCCATGGATCCCGCGCCGCGGCCCTTGTACTGGCCGCCGTGGGCGTGGGCGCAGTCCT
>CAZIRH010000369.1:0-5062 GCA_964541065.1 uncultured Solibacteraceae bacterium | reverse complement strand
ACTCCCGCAGGCGCACCAGGGCGTCCATGAGCGAGAGGGGCTCCTGGCAGTCAACCAGGTAGCGCGTGAGCCCCGGCGCGGCGGCGTCGAGCTGCCGCAGCACATCTGGCAGGTGGCCGGCCAGGATGCGGCGCACGACGTCCTGGGACGTCGCGGCGATGATGTCCCGAGCCCGCTGGTCGCCCACCCGGGCCAGACCGGGCACCCGGTCGGAGGTGTCCCCCGCGAGGCAGAGGTAGCTGTGCCACCCGGCGGCGCTCAGCCCGGTCAGCCACTCCACGTTGTCGCCGTCGTACAGCTCGGCGTCCCGGCTCGTCTCCCGCAGCAGGGTCCTCCAGTCGCCGGCCTCGGGCAGCATCTGGAGCCAGTCCTTGTCGGCGCTCACAAGCATCACCGGGTCGAGCGACTCCTCGACGAGCGTGTAGGCGGCATCGTCCGCCTCGCCGAAGGTCCCATCGGGCTCCTCGGCTGGCATGACGTGGGTCACCGTCAGCCCGAGCAGAGCAGGCGTCGAGCGCAGCTCCACGAGCAGCTGCAGAAACTCCGGCGGCGGGAGGGGGCGCCCCGTCTTGTAGTCGGGCAGCAGCGCTCGCCGCCAGCCCGGCGCCCCGTAGCGGTCCCACACGATCACGATCTCGGCCGGCTGCCAGACGCGCTGCAGCCCGATCACCGTCTGCAGCACCGCGGCCTTGCACCCGTCGCGCCCGCCGACCGCGTAGGCGCGGTGGGCGATCCAGTTCCCGTCGATCACGAGCATCGTCATCCCTCCGTGAAGCGGAGCGGCTCGGCCTCAGCCCGCCGCTCCTCGAACGTCTTGTCCGGCGCCCAGGCATTCCACCGCCGCGCCGCGCCGCGCTCCGACTTGGCCTGCGGCCCGAGCGCATCGCAGCCCAGGCAGTTCACGCGCCAGCGCGGGCTGTCGTGGAGCTGCAGCAGTGCCGACTCTTCGCACCCGCAGAACGGGCAGGGCTTGCGCTTCGTGTGCCTCACTTCTCGTCCTCCCTGCGGCCCGTCGCCATCAGCGCGAGCACCTCACGCACGTGGCGGTCGCCCATCAGCGGGCCGTACGTCTCGCGCGCGAGGACGAACTCCAGAAGCGTCTCGAGCCCGCTGGCGGCGATGTACCGCTCGGCCTGCGTCAGCGGGCGCTCGCTGTAGCGCAGCAGGTGGGCCACCTCGTCCAGCGAGCGCGGGTGCGGGACGGTGCGCTTGCTGTCGCTGATCGTGCTCATCCTCGCCTCCTCGAAAAACCGCCCGCTGCGGCGGCGAGGTGGCCAGCCTCGCTCTCCGGGGATTCCACCCCCGGCGTCCGCGCCGACGAGGATCGCTCGTCGACTGCCTCAGGGACTGCGCCGGGGCGGGCGGTCATGGCACGAGCCCGGGCAGGTTGTTGCGCAGCCACACCACAATCCTGGAGATCCGGGCCCCGTGCACGGCAACGACACCGAGGTTAGCGGCATCCTGCGCGTAGATGAGCGCCGCTGCGGCTATGACCTCTTCGTGCGACGCATCGGGGACGACCTCGCGCACGGCGTCTATGAGTTGCTGAATCGCAGACTCGCTCATCATCGCCCCCATCTCCTCAGCACCCTCGCAGCAACCATGGGGCAGTGTCGGAACATGCACCGCCGCCCGGTGAAGGAGTAGAGACAAATGTAGACCCTTGAGACGGTCGACCTGTGCGCATCGCGCACAACGAAATGGCAGTCGACCAGATGACGCTCGCGCCAATCCGCCTTGTCCTTGAACTCTTGCATCATCCTCTCCTCCATCTCCTCACCAGCCGCGCCACCATCCGCCACAGCAGCCCGTGGTGGTCCTCGGGCGCTCCCCCGCACCGCAAGCACCGACGTGGCGCCCAGTGCGACTCACTCGCCTCCAGGTAGCCATGGCGGGCCGGGTCGAGCAGGTCGCTGCCCGCTCGGTTGACCGCCGCGATCACGTCGTGCGGCTCGAGGATGCGCAGGTGGGCACGGCGGCGGATCATGGCTTCACCGGGCGCAGCACGGCCTCGATGATCTTCGCGCAGTCCAGGCACAGGTAGACCGTCTGCGCCGCCATGTCCAGGCGCTGCAGCGTGATGGCCACGTGGTCCGGGAAGTACACGGACAAACCGCCCTGCGTTCGATTCTTGCTGGTCCCGCACCTGTCGCAGACCAGCGTTGACACCGTCTCGATTTTCGTCGCCATGGCTATCTATCCTCTCCGTCGCTCATCGCTCGCTCCCGTCCGTTCGTTCGCTGTTCATCGCCATCGCCATCCTTTCCCGGGCACGTAGACCAGCATCGCCCCGTGCGGCAAGTCGAGGAACGTCTCGCCCTGCAGCGTGGGGGGCTTGCCGGGCTGGTCGCTGTGCTCGGCCGGGACAGCCGGGCCGCCGCCCCACTGCTTGAACAGCAGCGGCGTCTCGGTGTCGATGCACCAGTCGCGCACCGCGAGGGCGTTGCTCTCGTGGAGCTTCTGTCCGTTGCTTTGCCCGCCGAGCACAACCCAGTGCCACGGGTTGCGAGGCCCGACGCTCTGGGGCAGACGGGGGTCGGTAATGAGCGGCTCCATCGACAGCCAGCGCGTGCCGATGCCGCGGATGTTCTGGTAGGCGTCAGTGGCCCGCACCAGCTCATGGGCGGTGCAGACCGAGGCCCCGAGCATGACCCCCTCCAGAATGCCGCTCGGCGAGCCGGCGGTGGCGCGCTGCGCGATGGTCGCAGCCCGCGCATACCGCTTCGTGAGGAACAGGAAGTGGGCGGGGTCGCGGCCCTTGGCGTAGCGCAGGCGCGCCACGCGGTCGGCCTCCAGCAGGCGCCGCACCGCGAAGTCCTCCGGCACCGCCTCGTGGAACAGGTCGCCCATCCAGTCGACGGCGACCACCGGCCGACCCCGGGCGCCCTCGATGTTGCTCATGGACAGCCGGTCGGGGTGCAGCTTGACCTTGCCGGTCCAGCCGCCGTGCTCAGTCAGCGTGTCGCTGACCAGGTGAGCCGTCTTGGGGTTCGCTGCCATCCGCTGCGCCGAGGCGAGGCTCCAGCATTTGCTACACCCCGGGCTGACTTTTGAACATCCGTAGCAGCTGTTGTGTGAGAAATTCCAGTATCGCATTTCAAGCACCCATACCGTGAAGATTGTGGCCGCTCACAAAGACGCGTTTTCTCCCATAGCGATCATATTTTCTGAACTGCTGACCGCACCCGCAGGAACATCTGATGAGAGGGTTACGCTCCCCGGGAAGCCTCAGGCTCGATTCGCTGGCGCGATGATAGACCCTGTGCCCCCGGCCTGTGCAAATGACTAGGTTTGATGGATCGTTGTTCGTCTTGTCCCCGTCAAGGTGATGCACTTGCTCACACGGGCGCAGCCGCCTCCCGATCTTCTGCTCTGCGACAACTCGATGTTCATAGGCATAGCCCTTGGAGTCTGAAAGATGATGGCAGGGACCTACTAGCACCTTGACGTATCCGCTGCTGGACAGGTGTTGACCTCCGCGCCAGTTTCCATTTGTCTCCCTCGGCAGACTTGCTCCCATGGCTTCACCCCTCCTGCCCGGGCTCGCGCTCGCTCGGCGCCAGCCCGTAGGTGACCAGCAGCGCGGGCCGGTCCTCGGGCTTCGCCACCTTCAGCTCGCGGTTCCAGGAGCGGACCAGCTCCCATTGCTCCTCGGTCCAGCTCGCGGGGACCACGCCCTCGAAGCGGGCGATGAGCTGGTCGTAGGTCACCCCGTAGCGGGAGAAGACTGGACCCAGCTTGCTGATGCGCTCGGCAACGGGCTTGTCCTTCTTCGCCTCCGGCCGGCGGGGCTTCTCGGGCGCCTGCGCCGGGGGGCCCTCCCGCCCGTCGTCGTCCATCTCGCTCGTGGCGAGCCCGAGCGCCATCAGGAGCCCGTACCGCTGCAGGTAGGTGCAGACCGACCCGATGCTCTGGATGGCGTTCTTGTTACCGCTCTCGTCGCGGGGCGCGCAGAGGGTCACGCTCTCGCTGTGGCCCTGCTCGTGGGTGATGGTCGTCATGACCGTGACCAGGCCCTTGTCGAGCTGGGTCGCCGCCCAACCCACCGACAGGCCGTGCTGCGACAGGTGCGGGGTCACCACGTCGCAGATGCCGCCGAGGGTCGCGTGGCGGTAGGTAATTTGCCCCTTGGCGCCGGTGAAGTCCACCAGCCCGTCCTTCTGGAGCACTGCCGGGCACGCCGCCTTGAACGCGGTCATTGCCCGGGTGAATGCCTTCTTTGCCTCGCGGGCCTCCCACTTCTCCTGGAGGTCCATCAGGGCCCGCAGCTGCTCGATGTCCACCCGCTGCGTCAGGGCCAGCTGCACCAGGGCCGCCGGGTTGGGGGCGCCGCTGACCAGCCCGTCGCTGACGTGCAGCGCATCGCCCGCCCGGATGACCGCGCCGGCTCGCTTGTCCAGCACCTGCACTTCCTCCGTCTTGTTGCTCATATCAGATCTCCTCGTCGTCGGGGTCGTAGCTCTCGAGCACGCCCTCGGTGATGACCAGCGCCTCGGCCTCGTGGCCCTTGCCTGCCGTCTCGACCCAGAGCTGCACCTCGTGCGCCCGGCACCACTCGAGGAGGGCGTCCCAGCTCGCCCCCACGATGGACCCGCCGTGCTCGCGGATCATGCAGATCTTCAGGGCGCCGCTGACCGCGTGGCCGATGGCGGTTCCGAGGAGCAGGCGCTTGGTGAAGTTGACCTGGGCCATCGGCACCCCCTCGACCGTGACACCCTCGGGGCCCCAGTCGAGCCCGGGCAGGGGAAGCGGGGCGGTGCGCAGGTGCTGGGCCCGCTGCTCGCGCAGGGCCTGGAGCTTCCGCTCGGCGATGGCGTGCTCCTTCTCCACCTGGCGCAGCTCGGCGCGGCGCGTCTCGTTGGCCTTGTAGGCGAGAGCCCGGGCGTTGACCTCAGCCGCCGTGGCCAGCGCCTCGCGGATGTGGGCGTCCGGCAGGGGCTCGCCCCTATCTGGGAGGGCGGCCAGGTCCTCGGCCAGCCGCCGTCTCCGGTCCTCGGCCTCGGCCAGCGCCTGGCGCAACCTACCCAGCTCCTCATCAGCCCGCTGACGCAGCCTCCACGCA
>CAZIRH010000368.1:0-5091 GCA_964541065.1 uncultured Solibacteraceae bacterium | reverse complement strand
GGGCCGGATCGTCCACCAGCAGCGCCTGCGGCAGGCCGATCCAGGCGCGGGCGATGGCCGAGCGCAGGCGCTCGCTCGCGGATGCTTCCCGCGGCCGCCGCCCGGCGCAGCCGGCGAGCTGGAAGCGCTCGAGGCTCTCGTTGACGCGCCGGTGGCGCTCCAGCCGGGGCCGGTGCCGCAGCGCGAAGGCCAGATTCTGCCGGACCGTCATGTGCGGAAACAGCGCGAAGCCCGGAAACACGTAGCCGCAGCGGCGGGCGCGCGCCGGCAGGTTCACGCTCGAGACCCCGTCGAACAGAATGCGATCGTCCAGCAGGATCCGGCCCTCCTCCGGGCGCACGAAGCCGGCGATGGCGTCCAGCAGCAGCGTCTTCCCCGCGCCGCGGGACCCGAACAACACCGTGATCCCCGGCTCGGCCTGGAACTCGACCTCCAGCGCGAAGCCGGAAGCGCAGACCTTGCGGATGCGCGCCTCGATCATGGCCTTGCCTGCCTGGGAAGTAGCCGGCCGCCGAGCGCCAGAACGATGCTCACCGCCGCGGAAACCGCCACCGCCAGAATGCGGGCCGGCGCGCCGGCGTGGCTCTCGGCCGCCTGGCGCACGGTCGCCTCGAGCATCTCACCGCGCCCCGGCACGAAACCGGCCACGATGAGCGTGACGCCGAAGTCGCCGAGCGTCCGGGCGAACGCCAGCGCGGCGGCCGCCAGCACGGGGCCGCGCGCCAGCGGCAGGCTGACCCGCCAGAAAACGCGCCACCCGGAAGCGCCCAGGCTCCGCGCGGCGCGCTGGTAGTTGGGGTCCACGCTCTCCAGGGCCGCCCGCCCCAGCATCGCCAGCAGCAGCACCGCTTCCACCATCGCCGCCGCCACCGCCGCCAGCCAGGTGAGCCGCAACGCGGCGCTCCCGCTCAGCAGCCCCAGCAGGTAGTACAACAGCACGGTCGGCGGCACGCCCAAAAGCAGCGCCGCTCCGCAGCGCAGCCCGCCCCGGCTCACCTGCGGCCGGTTCGCCATTAGCCACGCCAGCCACAGGCCCGGCGGCAACGACAGCACCGTCGCCACCGCCGCCACCTTCAGGCTCAGCCACAGTGGTAACCAGTCCAGGGCCATGAAACACCAGATTATAGGAAATCGACCCGGCGCGAATCCTGTGCCATAATGTTCCAGATGCGCCCCTGGCTCCTCGCGCTCTCCCTCCTCTCCCCCGCCTTCGCCGCCGCCCCGCAGTTCTCCCCCGCCGGCGTCGTCAACGCCGCCAGTTTCGCCTCCGGCCCGGTGACACCGGGGGAGATCGTCACCATCTTCGGAAGTGACCTCGGCCCCACCCAGCCGGTGGGTCTGCAACTGAGCCCGGATGGCCGGCGCGTCTCCACCACACTCGCCGGCACGCGCGTTTGGATTGAAGGCATCCCCGCGCCGCTGCTGTTTGTCTCGGCTTCCCAGGTCAGCCTCGTCGTCCCCTGCACGCTCGCAGGAAGGACCACGGTCCAGGTCCAGGTCGAATACCTCGGCGTTCTGTCGGCGCCGGCAACGGTGCCCGTGGCCCGCGTCAGGCCCGGGATCTTCACCCTCAACTCCACGGGCCAGGGCCAGGGCGCCATTCTGAATGGGTCGGACCAGACCGTGAACCGCCCTGGCAACGCGGCCGCCAGGGGCTTCGTCGTCTCCATATATGCCTCGACCGGCGGCTGGATCTCCCCTCCCGCGGAAGACGGCCGCATCGCGGACCAGGCGCTGCCCCTCCCGTTGCCTGTGACCGCCACCGTGGGCGGCCTCCCGGCCACGGTCCTCTACGCCGGCGCCGCGCCCGCGCTCGTCACCGGCGTTCTGCAAGTCAACCTTCGGATCCCCTCCGACGCTCCGGTGGGCGACGCCGTGCCGGTCACCATCAGCATCGACGGCGTACCCACTCCGGCCGGCGTCACCCTGGCCATCCGCTCTGCTCCGGCTGGCTCAGGCGTGGCCCTCACCTCGGGTTATGTCCCCAAGGCGGCCGTCTTCAGGGGCCAGCTACATGTCCACTCCACCGCGAGCGACGGCACCCAGGATCCCGCCACCGTGGTGCGCGCCTACCAGGCAGCCGGCTACGACTTCATCTCCCTCACCGACCACAGCCGCGTCACTGCCGACCCCCTCGTTCCGGGCATTCTTTTCATCCCCGGCACAGAGCAGGCCCCCAACGGCAATCATCTCAACCGCATCGGCGTCCCCGATGTGCTCCCCGGCAACGAGCAGGCCGTCATCGACGGCACCCTGGCCCTGGGCGGCTTCGTCTTTCTGAACCATCCCAACTGGCCCGGCGGCTATCCGGCCAACCCGAATTGGACCGACGCAGAACTGGAGGCGGTGCGTGGCTACCACGGCCTCGAGGTATGGAATGCGGCGGCGGTGCCCAACAACAACGCCGAGGGGCGCGCCGATTTCCTGCTCTCGCGCGGGCGCCGCCTGTTCCTGCTCGCCACCGATGATTGTCACAACGTGAACAGTTCCCGCTGCAAGACCGCCTCCACCTGGGTCTTCGCCGACCGCCTCGCGCCCGCGGAGATCCTGGCGAGCCTCACAGCCGGCAATTTCTACGCCAGCAGCGGCGCGATCGTTTCCTCGGTGAGCGTCTCCGGGCCAACCGTCACCGTTACCACCGACGTGCTCAGCACCATCGACTTCATCGCCGCCGGCGGCCGCGTGGTCCAGTCCACTCCCCGCACATTCGCCGCGGCCTACACCGCGACCGGGGATGAAACCTACGTCCGCGCCCGCGTCACCCGCGACTCCGACGGCGCCGCCGCCTGGATCAATCCCGTCTACGTCGAGCGCTGACGCCGTTCACCTCGTGGGACCGGCAGTTTCGCCTGCCGGCACGGGCCAAGGGTGTGAACTTGCCTCACCTTCACGTCGGCAAGTGTTATCATCTACAGCCATGGGAATGGCAGGCCGTGCCGCCGGACACTACCGATTAGCGGTCTTCGCGGCGGGCGCTCTCCTGCTGGCGGGCGCCTGGTGGGCACTGCCGTACTTGCGCGGCCGCCTCCCGGCCTATAGTCAGCTCAGCTTCACCCAACTCACCGACCAGCCCGGCCAGGAACTCTTCCCGGGTTTCTCCCCAGATGGAAAGTGGCTGGTCTACGCCAGCCGCGCCACCGGCCAGTGGGACATCTACCTCCAGCGCGTGGGCGGCCGCAACCTCACCAACCTTACCCGGGAATCTTCCGCCGACAACACCCAGCCCGCCTTCTCGCCCGACGGCAGGCGCATCGCCTTTCGCTCCGAACGCGACGGCGGCGGCGTCTTTGTGATGGGCGCCAACGGCGAATCCGTCCGGCGCCTCACCGACTTCGGCTTCAACCCCGCCTGGTCGCCGGACGGTCGTGAGATCCTCCTGGCCGCCGAGAGCATCGCGCGACCGGAAGACCGCTTCACGCCGGTCAGCCGGCTGTGGGCCGTCAACGTTTCCACCGCGGCCAAGCGCCTGGTCGGCCAGGGCGATGCCGTGCAGCCAAACTGGTCGCCCCACGGGCACCGCATCGCCTACTGGGCCTCCAAGGAAGGGCAGCGCGACGTCTGGACCATGGCCGCCAACGGAACCGACCCCGTTCCCGTCACCCAGGACGCTTACATCGACTGGGACCCCGTCTGGGCGCCCAGCGGGGAGGCGCTGTATTTCATCAGCAACCGCGGCGGCAGCATGAACCTGTGGCGGGTGCCCATCGACGAGCGCACCGGAAAGGTCCTCGGCCCGCCCTCCCCGATGACGACGCCCTCCTCCGACTGTAGTCTCATCAGCGTCTCACGCGACGGTCGCCGCATTCTCTTCACCAACCAGGTCTTCACCTCCCATCTCCAGCAGGCCACCTTCGACCCCGTCGCCGAGAAAGTAGCGGGCAGGCCCTCCTCCATCACCCACGGCTCCAAGCAGGCCACGCGTCCGGACCTTTCGCCCGACGGCCAGTGGGTGGCCTTCGGCTCCTGGGGCCGCCAGGAGGACATCTTCGTGGTCCGGACCGACGGCTCGGGCCTTCGCCAACTCACCGACGACATCTACCGGGACCGCGGGCCCCGCTGGTCCCCCGACGGGCAGCGCATCGCCTTCTTCTCCAATCGCAGCGGCAACTTCGAGGTCTGGACCATTCACCCCGACGGCAGCGGCCTCGAGCGAGTTACGCATACCGGCGCCCACGTAGCCTGGCCCGTCTGGGCGCCGGACAGCAAGCGCCTGATCTACACCATCTTCGGCCGCAACCCCTTCCTGGCTGCCGCAGCCAGGCCCTCCGCGGGGCAAACCACGCAGGCCCTGCCGGCGCCGGGAGAATCCAGCGAATCCTTCAATGTCTGGTCCTGGTCGCCGGACGGTCAGAAGCTGGCCGGCTTCCTGCAACAGCGGGACGGCGCCTTCTCCGGCATCGCGCTGTATTCATTCCGGACCCAGAGCTACACCAAGCTGACCAGCTTCGGCATGGACCCCATCTGGCTCAGCGACAACCGCCGCTTGCTGTTCAATCACCAGGGGCGCATCTGGCTGGTGGACAGCGAGACGAAGAAGGCCCACGAGGTGCTTTCCATCGCCCCTTACGAAATCGCCCGTCGCGGCTTCGCCATCTCGCGCGATGACCGCCGCATCTACTTCAGCCTGGCCACTACCGAAGCAGACATCTGGCTGCTCAGACTTGAATGAAGGGAGCTTCCCCGTGCCTCGACTTCTTCTGCGCTTCATCGTGCTTCTGGCGCCGGCCGTGCTGGCCGCCGCCGACCGGCTCACGCCTCTGGATGTGTTCCAGCTCGAACTGGTCTCCGATCCACAGATTTCCCCGGACGGCCGCCGGCTGGTCTACGTCCGCCAGTTCGCTGAGGTCATGAGCGACCGCCGCTACTCCAACCTGTGGATCATCAACTTCGACGGCAGCGACCATCGTCCGCTCACCACTGGCAACTACCGCGACACTTCGCCGCGCTGGTCGCCCGATGGCAGCCAGCTCCTCTACCTCTCCGAACGCGACGGCGCGCCGCAGATCTACCGGCGCTGGATGGACACGGGGCAGTCGGCGAAGCTGACGAACCTCACCGCGGCGCCCGCGGGCATCGCCTGGTCGCCGGACG
>CAZIRH010000367.1:0-5120 GCA_964541065.1 uncultured Solibacteraceae bacterium | reverse complement strand
TGGTGCAGCGATTCGTGCTGTTCCTGGGCCACCCGACCTACGCGCTGACCGTGATCATCTTCTCGATGTTGCTGGCCAGCGGCGTGGGCAGCTATTTCAGCCGGCGGATCGCGGGAGTGTCCGGCGCGCGGCTGACGGTGGTGCTGGCGCTAACCGCGGTGCTGGTGAGCGCTCTGGCGCTGCTGCTGCCCCGGCTGCTGGAAGCCGGAGTGGGCTGGCCCTGGGGGGCGAAGCTGCTGGCGAGCGTCGGGCTGATCGCGCCGGCGGCGTTTCTGATGGGCATGCCGTTTCCGACGGGCCTGCGGAGGCTCGAGCGACGCCACGCGCCCTCCGTGCGGTGGGCCTGGTCGCTGAATGCGGCGGCCAGCGTGATGGGGTCGGTGGCGGCGGTGGCCTTGGCCATCTACCTGGGGCTGCGCGAGACGCTGCTGGCAGGAGGCGGCATGTACCTGGGCGCGCTGGTGGTCCAGGCGGCGGGCCGCCGGAGATCGTCCTGATACGCCCGTGCGCTATCTGATCCTCAGCGACATACACGCCAACTGGGAGGCCCTTCAAGCGGTGCTCGAAGACGCCCGCGGCGCCTGCGATTCCGTCCTGTGCTGCGGCGACCTGGTGGGCTACGGCGCCGATCCCAACCGGGTGGTCGAGTGGGCGCGGCAGAACGTCGCGGCAGTGGTGCGGGGCAACCACGACAAAGCTTCAGTCGGGCTGGACGACCTGGAATGGTTCAACCCGGTGGCCCGCTCCGCGGCGCTGTGGACAGAGCGGAGCATGAGCGTCGAGAACGCTTCCTACCTACGCCAACTTCCCAAGGGCCCGCTGCGGGTGGGAGCCTTTCAGATCCTGCACGGCACGCCGCTCGATGAGGACGAGTACCTGATGTCGGCCCTGGCGGCCTCCGGGCTGGCGGAGTACCTGGAGACCAGCGTCTCGTTTTTCGGGCACACGCACATCCAGGGCGCCTTCGTGCTGGAGGGGTACGAGGTGGACTGGATCGAGAAGCCCGACCCGGACAGCGACCGGCTGTCGATCGGGCTCGAGGACGATGCGCTGTATCTGATCAACCCCGGCTCGGTGGGCCAGCCGCGGGACAACGACCCGCGCGCGGCCTACGCGCTCTATGCGCCTGAGGAACGGCGGGTGGAGTTCCGCCGGGTCAGCTACGCGCTCGAGATCGCGCAGGCCAAGATCCGCCGCGCCGGGCTGCCCGACCTGCTGGCGGAACGGCTGACGTGGGGGAGCTGAAGCCGGGCTGAAGCCCGGCGCGGCGCACCCAGAGGGTACCCGAGGCCGCCCCACCGAACGCTACTGGATATTGACCGTGACGGTGTTGGCGGCCTTGCCCTCGATGGACAGCACAAGGCTCAACTCGCCGCGGCCGGCCAGGCTGCGCGGGAGGCGCACGTTGACCTGGTCCAGCCCTGCGAACTCCCCTTGCGGGCCAGCGTAAAGCACCTCGGCGTTCACCCCTCCGATGGTGGCCGTGACCTGGGAAAGGGAACTGCGGCCGCGAATCCCGGTGCCGAACAGGAGGAGAATCACCTGGTCGGCTTCGCCGCCCAGATCGATGGGTAGCGAGGCGCAACTGCCGCGGGTCGCGCCGCACTGGAAGGTGAGCTGGGAAGCCTGCGTGCCATTCGCGGACACCTTCAGCGCCAGGGCGGCGGCGACTCCCCGCCCGTCGGCGTTGGCCGAGAACAACCCGGGCGCTACACGTTGGATCTCGACGGTACCGGTGCTTACCCCCTTATCGTCGATCGTGGCCACGACCGAGGTAGTTCCGTCAGGAAGCGACGGGACGACGAAGTTGATCTGGCCGGGTGAGACGAACAGAAGCGGCGCCGTGATGAAGCTCTTGTCGGGCTTCTGAAAGACCAGCCTGGTGCCGGCCAGGACTCCCGGCAAGGGAAGGGCGGTGGCCACTTCGACCTGCCGGGCCAGCCCCTGGCCGAAGGCTGCGGCGAGTGATCCGGGGGCCAGGGGCGCGCCCCCGATGTAGCTCGCCGCCGAGACCAAGGCCAACCCTGTCGCACCGCCCGCCTGCTGGAGCGTCGCGGTCTGGCTGCCAACGCGGATCTCCGCGGTGCGGGCGGTCTGGTCGCGGTTCGGCTCCGCGGCATAAGTGATCACGGCGTTGCCGGTCCCCGAGGTGGCCGAAGTAATCCTCAGCCAGGCCGCGCTGCTGGAAGCGGTCCAGCGGCAGTCGGAGACCAGCAGAATCAGCGCGAGCGAGCCGCTGCCCCCCGAATTCGGCATCGTGCTTGAAGACGGCGCCAGAGTCACGTTACAGGGGCCCCCGGCCTGGCTGACCGCGACCGCCTGCCCGGCGACGCGAACCGTGCTCGTCCGGGACTGAGAACTGGCGTTGGGAGCCACCCAGAGGTTCAGCGTTCCGCTTCCAGGAGACCTGGGCGGCGGAATCACCTCAGTCCAAGCCGCTTCGGAAGTGGCAGACCAAGCGCAGCCGGAATCTGTACCTACGGTCACGGCAGCCGAGCCGCCGTAAGAACCGATGGAAAGGCTCGCGGGAGAAAGCGTGGGTGTGCAACCGGAGGGCGGCGCGGTGACGGTGAAGACGGCCGTCGAATCGGCGAAGCCCGGGTTGGAAACGCTGATGGTCGCCCGGCCCGCGGTGGAGAGGTCCGCGACGCTCAGTGGAACCTGCATCTCGCGGGAAGTCATCGCATGGAAGGGACGCAAAACGCCGTTCCAGCGCACCTGGGTCAGGCCTTCGCAGAACCCGCTCCCGGCGACGTTCAGCAGGAAAGGAGCTGTGCCAGCCACCACGCTCTCCGGGATGAGGGCGCTGATGGCCGCGGAGCCCGGAGAAGCGAAGTGGGCCACCGCTACGCGCTCGTCGTCCATCACCACGGACTGAGGGTTGGCTGTCCCGGCGGTGTCGCCGGTCCAGAAGCCAAACGAGGCCACGGGCTGGGCGGTGAGCAGCACGCTAGTGCCGGCGTCGTAGTAACCGTCCGTGCTTGAAGGCGACGCACTGACGGATCCAGTTCCCTCAACGCTGGTCGTCAGCCGGTACCGGGTCTTGAAGTTGGCGACGTAGGTGGCGCTGCCCTCGGGAGCGACGATGCTTTGGCTGGCCGCTCCGCCGTTGCTCCAGTTGGAAAACACGTAGCGGATCACACCGTCTTCCCGGTCCGCGGCCGCCAGCGTGTGCCGGCTGCCGGCGGTCCAGACGTAGTTTCGTGGAGTCCAGGTGGTAACCCCGTCCACAACTACTCGCAGACCCGGCGGCGAGGTGTTGATCGTCACCATCGGCCGGTCGGTGAAGGTCGGATAGATTGCGCCTCGGGCCACGTCAACCGGGAAAGTGATCGGATTCTGCGATGCCAGGTCGGTCCAGTTCCATGTCTGGAAGGTCTGGCCGGAGGCAGGCGTGGCGTTCAAGGTGATCTCGGAGTCGCAGGTGTAGTAGTCGTCGGGCGACAGGGGAGAGACTGTGTAGGAACCAGCCATCGCGTTGGAGCTGGGAAAGAAACCAACCTTGCACTGCCGAATCATGTGGGCCACATAGGTGGTCGAAGAGACGACGATGGGCTGGGTCTGCGGCCCGTCGTTGCTCCAACGTCCGAAGACGTGGCGGGTGTCGCCTGTGCCCTGGGGAGAGGGGACGCTGAGCGTGTGGGACGTTCCCAATGCCCAGACGAAGGTCTGGGGCGAGGTGAGAGTCTGTCCGTCCACCACGATCTGGAGGCCGGCCGGGTTGGTGGTGACGGTGATCGAGGAAGGCGGGCTGCCATACATGCGGCGCACGGCGTCGATATCCCCGGGCGAAAGGCGGGTTCCCCGCGCGATCAAGCCTGGGGGAAGGGTGCGCATCGTTGGCTTTCCGTTGCGCGAACCGCCATAGACACCATACTGCATGACCGAGGAGTAGTCGTAGGGACCGTCGTCGGCGCTGCCCAGGATGGCGGTGTCGAAATCGGGGAGCCTGGCTTTCTCGACGTTCGCATACAGGAGTTCGACGTAGCGGTCACGGTCATGCCGTGACTGCTCGTGCCACAACCCGGCGGTGTGGCCGATCTCGTGGACGACCGCGTCAACGGTGCAGGAGGCCCCCAGGGACATGAGGGTCCAGCCCGGTTCGCGGCCGATTGAGGCCATGCAGCCCGTATCCTCGGTGGGTTGGCGCACCGCCACGTAGCTGGTCTCCGAAGTCCGGGGCACAAACCGGAGGGGAGTGGTGGCCTGCCAGTACGCCACCGCCTCCTGAAAACGGTCGCGGATGGTGGCAGAGAGTCCGGGATCCAGGTAGTAGGTGACCGTGGCATTCGGCCATAGCCGGAAGGCCTCGCTCACCACCGCGGCTTCGCGGCGGCCGCTCGTCTGCTTGCGCCTTTCGATGTCTTCGACGGTGCCGACGATGATGTCTCCGAAGGCGACCGCATAGCCATCGACGACGCGGTAGGTTACCAATCGGCCGTCGATCTCGACGGTGCCGAGGACTGTCGCTGCCGGGCCGGTTGGCTGGCCGGCGGGTTTCTCCGCGGCCAGGCAAGTCGCCGCGGCAATCGCGAGGAGAAAGCGGGAGAGTGGCACTGGCCTCACCTCCTGTCGCATCAGGTTAACGCCCATACTGTTCAGTTTGCCGCATCCTGACCGCTCGCTGACGCGCGCGGCTCGGAATCAGGCCTGTTGACAGTGAAGCACTTTCCGAACCGCGCGCGTTGGCAAGCGGTCTGGAGTGGGCGTTTTTCAGCACCCTCTGAAAGCCTGCCTCCCAGGCCTGCCGCCTCCCACAGAGTAGAATGGGAGTGATACTCCCGTCATGTTCGACACGCTTCTGGCGAGAATCTTCGGCACCAAGAACGAGCGCGAACTCAAGCGCGTCCGCCCGCTGGTAGAGGTCATCAGCGCCCTGGAACCAGAGATAATGCGGCTCTCCGATGAGGAGCTGGCGCGCAAGACCGTGGAATTCAAGGAGAAACTGGCCCAGGGCGCCACGCTGGACGAACTGCTGGTGGAGGCCTTCGCCGTGGTGCGGGAGGCCGGGCGCCGCACGCTCAACATGCGCCACTTCGACGTGCAGTTGATCGGCGGCATCGTGCTGCACCGGGGCAAGATCGCGGAGATGAAGACCGGCGAAGGCAAGACGCTGGTGG
>CAZIRH010000366.1:1758-5128 GCA_964541065.1 uncultured Solibacteraceae bacterium | reverse complement strand
GCCGGGCTGCGCAATAAGTGGCTGGTAGTAGGACTGGTGGCCGCCGGGGCTGCCAGCCTCGGGTTCAGCACCGCCTGGGCGGCCGGCCCCCGGCGGGAGACGCCGAAACCGCCCGAGCCGACCCGCATCGGATCGCCGGTCATCAGCATAGGGAGGCCCTGAGTGAGACCGTTCATCGCGCTGGCCGTGGGGTGGGCGGCTCTCGGACTGGCCCACGCCTCAGGCGCCGAGCCGAGGCTGTCACCGCCGCGCCTGGGTTGCTTCCCTGATGAGGCCGGTCACCTTCGCCTCGTCTGGGGCCTGCCCGGCAGTTTCCTGCTGAGCGAGCCCCTCGGCCCAGGAATCCTCAGCGCGGCCTGCGGCGAGGATTACGTCTGGCTGAAAACCGCCGACGCGCTGGAATGGCTGGATTCCGGCGGCCGCCTCTTGGGGCGCTGGAGCGTTCCTGGCGGGCCAGCCATGTTCGGCCTGGCGGGAGACGGTTCCCGATCACTCGTCTACCTGCCTGCCACCTCCCAGTGGTTGCTGGCCGCGGGTGGAGATCTGCGGCCGCTCCCGCTGGACCTGGGGGTGGCCAGCGAAGACGTGCTCGGTTTCGCTCTGACCGGGAGCGGCCACCTGGCCGCAGTAGTGCGTAGAGCGGAGAAGCTCTGGTTGCTTTGGGCCGGTCTGGAGGATGGCGGCATCATCCAAGAGACCGAGCTCGCGGAGGCTTCGGCGCCGCTGCTGGTACTTACAGACGGCGCCGTGGTGTGGGGCGCCGGCGGGGGGCTGACCATCCTGCCTCTCGACGGAGCCCAACGACGTGTCCCCTTGCCGGCGTTCCCCACCCAACTCCAGTTCATGGCTCCCGCCTGGATCCGAGTGACGCTGTCGCGTGGCGAAGGTTCCCTGGCGCTGCGGGTGCTGAAAGACCGCGAAACGCTCTACCGTCTGCCGGAGGCGGCGCCGTGATCGTACGGCCGCTGGCCTGCGCTCTGCTGGCGCCCTGGGCACTGTGGGCGCAGTTGCGGCTCTTCGCGGTGGAGGGGCAAGCCGAGCGGTTGATCGTGGGCAGCCACGATCTGGGCACGGTCGAAACCGGAGAGACGCTGGAGCGCGCTCTTCGGGTGCGGAACGCGGGTTTGGCCTCCGCCCGGCTGGAGACCCTCTCCGTGGCCGGCACGGGCTTCGCCCTGGTCGGCGGAGCACCGGCGCTCCAGACCCTGGCTCCGGGTGCCGCGCTGGACTTCAGCGTCCGGTTTCAAGCGCCTGTTGCGGGTGCCTACAGCGCGCTGCTTTCGCTGAACGCGCAGACGGTGCTGCTGGTGGCCACAGCTCTGCCCGCCCCGGCAGTCTTCCTGGAACTCGAGGGCGTGCCTGCGGCACTCGGCACCGCGTTGCCCGTGGATTTCGGAGCTGTCGAGTGGGGCACACGGGCCAGCCGCCGCTTCCGCCTCGAGAACCAGACCCGGCTTCCGCTGAGCGTGGACGCGAGCGTCACGGGGGCGGCGTTTCGCGGGCCGGCAGGACTGCCACAGCTCGCTAGCTTGGGACCCGGCGAGGCCGCCCGTTTTGAGGTGTTCTTTGAGCCCCAGGCGAGCGGACCCCACCAGGGCGCGCTGCGCGTCAACCGGCGGGCGTTTCAGCTCCAGGGCACCGGCCTGGATCCGCCGTTCCCAAGGCCGCAGATCTTCCTCGAGCCGCCGGATGCGGGCAGCGGGCAACAGGTGCGTCTATGGGTCCGGCTGGACGCCGCCTCCCGGCTGGATGGCCGGGGTGAGGTCCGGATCGAGTTCCAGTCGGCCGTGCAAGGCTTTGCGGACGACCCTGCCATCGTCTTCCTGGACACCAGGAGCCGCTCCACTCCGTTCAGCGTGCTCCGGGGCGAGGACCCAGCGTACTTCGGCCCCCGGCAGGACGTCTGGTTCCAGACGGGCACCACGGCGGGTCGGATCGTCTTCACCGCACAGTTGGGCGAGCACCGTCAGCAGGCCACGCTTACCATGAACCCTCAGCCCGTGGCGATCGCTTCTCTGGAAGCCACGCGGCGCAACGGGAGCATCGAGGTCAGCCTCACGGGTTTTGACAACACGCGCTCCGCCTCGCAAATCGCCTTCACCTTCTTCGATCCGGCCGGCCAGATCCTGGCGCCGGGCCGCATC
Organism: uncultured Solibacteraceae bacterium; assembly: GCA_964541065.1. Taxonomy (GTDB): domain Bacteria; phylum Acidobacteriota; class Terriglobia; order Bryobacterales; family Bryobacteraceae; genus VFZS01. The sequence goes on along the minus strand of CAZIRH010000366.1, from coordinate 2,984 downwards.
TCCATTGACGCGACCGGCGAGTTCCGGCGCTTCTTCGAGTCTTCGACACTGGGAGGAACCTTCGCCCTGCGGGCCGCCTTCCCGGTGATCGGCGAGGCTTCCACGGTCGCGGCCCTCGCGGTCGAGCTCACCAACTCCGCCGGCGTGACCCGCAGCGAGCGGGTTTCGGTCCGCCCGTAGATGTCACAATGGGGTTGTGACCCCTGTCGCCCTGACCATTGCCGGGTCAGACCCTAGCGGCGGGGCCGGCCTCCAGGCCGATCTGAAGACCTTCCATCAGTTCGGAGTGTACGGGGAAGCCGTCGTCACCCTGCTCACGGTGCAGAATACGCTGGGCGTCGAGCGGGTGGAATGCCTGCCCGCGGAACTCGTCATCCAGCAGCTCGCGGCGGTGCTGGCGGACATTCCTCCGCATGCCGCCAAAACGGGCGCGCTCGGCAACCGGGAAATCGTCGAGGCGGTGGCCGCCTCCGCCGCCGAGTTCGGCTTCCCACTGGTGGTGGACCCGGTCATGTTGAGCAAGCACGGCGCACCCCTGGTGTCAGAGGATGCCCGTGAGGCCATCACCCGGCAACTGCTCCCGCGGGCCTTCCTGGTGACGCCAAACCTGCACGAAGCCTCGGCGTTGGCCGGGTTCCCGGTCCGCGATGTGGCGGCGATGCGCCGGGCCGCGGAGTGCATCGCGGCGCTAGGCGCCCGGGCGGTGCTGGTCAAGGGCGGGCATCTCGCCGACAGCGCCACCGACGTGCTTTTCGCCGGCGGCAGGTTCTACGAGTTCTCGGAGGCCCGCATCGAGACCCGGCACACTCACGGTACCGGCTGCACCTACTCGGCTGCCATCACCGCCCACCTGGCCCTGGGGGTGGAGCTTCCTGACGCGGTCGGAAAGGCCAAGGCCTTTATCACCAACGCGATACGATCGGCGCCCGGACTGGGCGCCGGCGCCGGCCCGGTCAACCACCACGCCCGCTTGCCCTCCCCCAGTCTGAGCGCCGAACAGGTGGAATAGGCCTCCAGGCCTGTTGGGGGGCACGGAACACACAGGCACGAATGCCTGTGCCACCTTGGGGCCCACATAGAACAGGTAGAATAGGCCTCCAGGCCTGTTGAGGGGCACCCGACACACAGGCACGAATGCCTGTGCCACCTTGGGGCCCACATAGAACAGGTGGAATAGGCCTCCAGGCCTGTTGAGGGGCACCCGACACACAGGCACGAATGCCTGT
>CAZIRH010000366.1:0-1658 GCA_964541065.1 uncultured Solibacteraceae bacterium | reverse complement strand
GCCACCTTGGGGCCCACATAGAACAGGTGGAATAGGCCTCCAGGCCTGTTGGGGGGCACGGAACACACAGGCACGAATGCCTGTGCCACCTTGGGGCCCACATAAGACTGGGGGAGGGCAAGCCACGCCCGGCCTTGACAATCCTGCTCAACAGGCGTACAACACAGCCAGAGGGGGTTTCTCCCGTGCCGGGATCCAGCAAGCCAGCCAAGCCGGACCTCCAGGAGCGGCGGGTCATCGTCCTGGAATTCGTGGCCGCCACCGCCATTTTCTCCATCGTGGCCCTGGTGCTGTATATGGTCTTCAGCTACCGGCCGGCTTAGGAGGTTGCTGAGAGAGTCCTCTGCGCGGCCCCCGGCGAGCGCAGGCTGGAAGCCTGTGCCGGTGGTTTTCAACAAGCTGCCAGGGAAGCTACTTCAACATCTCCAGGATCTCGGCCAAGTCCTTGCGGATCTGCTCGAGGTCCGCGGGTGGGGTGTGGAACAAGCCGGCCTGCCGGGAGCTGCGGCCCCTCAGCGCACGCCCGGCCCGGCCGGCCCCCTGCAGGTGCCGCCGGGCCCCCTCCAGCGTGTAGCGCTTCTCGTACAACAGCCGCTTGATCTCCAAGAGCAGTTCGACATCCCGGCGGCGGTAGAGGCGCTGGCCGGTCGAGGATTTCTTGGGCGCCAGCGCCGGGAACTCCGTTTCCCAGTACCGCAGCACGTACGGCTTGACCCCCAGCAGGCGGCTGACTTCGCCGATGCGGTAGTAAAGCCTGTCGGGTATCTCGGGCTGTCGCTGATCGCCAGTCTCTGGCATGTTTACCGGACAACCGCCATGGTAGGGGAAGCGGGTGCCCAGGGTCAACCCGGGGACGGCGGTCACCGCTCGCGCGCAATCTTTTTGCTCGTGTTTTGAGCTGGTTACGGAGAGCATACGCGTAACGGGGCACGCGCGGCCCCTATGCTCGGGGCAGATGGGCCAGCCTGCCGGAGCGATGTGGCCCCCTGGAGGACGCCGGCGGCTGCCACTTTAGGGATGCGGGCTCGCGGGTCGCGGCTTGGGGGCCCAGCAACGCTACCGCAAACTGACAGACCTCCCGCCCACGGCCCGCATCCCGCTTTTTCCCACCCACCCGCCACAGTGCCATCATGAATCTGTGGCCCTCCGCGTCGGAATCCATCCGGTACTGGAAGCCTTGCGCGCTCGCAGCCCCCTGAATCGCGTGCTCATCGCCAGGGAGACTTCCTCTCACCGCCTGCAAGAAATCATTGCTCTGTGCCGCCAGCAGTCCGTGCCCGTACGTCTTGAGCGCAAGGAGGTGCTGGACCGCCTGAGCGCCGGCGCGGCGCACCAGGGGGTGGTGGCCGAGGGCGCGGCGCACCACTACGCCGATCTCGACGACCTGCTGGAGCCGGCGCGGCCGCTGGTGGCACTGGACGGCATCGAAGATCCGCACAACCTGGGCGCCATCATCCGCACCGCGCACGCTGCCGGTGCCGGCGGCGTGATCGTTCCGGAGCGGCGCGCGGCGCCACTCACCGAGACCGTCGCCAAGGCGGCCGCGGGCGCGCTCGAATACCTGCCGGTCGCCCGCGTCGGCAACCTCACGCGGGCGCTCGAAACGCTCAAACAACGAGGCTACTGGATCTACGGTCTGGACGAGCGCGGCCAGCATG
>CAZIRH010000365.1:0-5150 GCA_964541065.1 uncultured Solibacteraceae bacterium | reverse complement strand
GCCGCCCATGCCCATGCCCCCGCCCATGCCGCCCATGCCCATGCCCCCCATGCCCATGCCCGTGCCGTAGCCCAAGTACCCGACGCCCATCAAGCCGAAGTAAAGCTGCATGATGGCCATGGCGATGGTCTCGGCGCGACCGTACTTGACCCGGTAGACGTAGTTCTCGACGGCGCCCGCGGTCGTGGTCACGGCCGCATCCAGCTTCTTGAGCCAGGCTTCAACCTGCGGGAAGATCCCCGGGTTGGGCGCGACGGCGATCAGGGTATTGATGCGGTCGATGGGCAGGAAACGCACAGAGCTGCTCTTGTCGGCCAGGGTCACCGCCCGCAGCACGGCCTCGAGTTCCTTGGCCACGTCCGTGGGGCGGCCGTTCTTGAGTTCAAACAGGCGCACGCGCTGCCCGGCCAGGGTGTCGCTGTCGAACAGAGCGATCAGTTCCATGGTGCGCCTCATGTTGCGGGCGTTGTCCAGGATGATGAGCAGGTTGGCAGGGTCGTAGGCGATGGTCTTGGCACCCTCGCCCAGGAACGGCTCGAGCAACCTGGAGAGCTCGCCCACCGTGGCGTACTTCAGGAAGATGAGATTCAACATCATGCGCTCGTCTTCCGGGAAGGTCTTGGGGTCGATCTGCGGGCTCATGGGCAGCCGGCCCACCTGGGCCACGGGCACGATGCGGTAAAGCTCGCCCACCTGGACTATGGCGGCGTTGTTGATGCGCAAGATGGTCTCCAGCAGCGAGCGCACTTCCATCTGCCGGACCTCGCCGTAGGTGTTGATGGTGACCCCGCCCTTGACTCCGGGATCGAGGATGTAGTTGATCTTCAGCCGGCGGGCCAGGATGTCGATGATGTCCACCAGCGAGGCGTTCTGAACGTTGAGGATGAAGTCGCCGGAAGCGGTCTGCGGGATGCCCGCCGTGGAGGGACCTGGCTTGGCCGCTTCGGGCTTGGCGGGCTGGACCTCGCCGACCTTGACCGGCTCGACAGGCCTGGGAGCGGAGCCGGGCGGCAGTGGCAGGGGTTGGGGTTGCTGGGCCGCGAGCGAGCCGGCCAGCGCGACGGCAATCAGACTCGGCAGAATACCTGTTCTCTTCATGGCACCTACTCCTGGGTTTTGTCCTTGGCGGGAGCGCCTTTCTGACGGTCGCGTTCCCAGACCTTCCGTTCCAGTTCGGTCAGCTCGGACTTCTTGCGGGTCCATCGGTACTTGCCGAACGGGGAGGGACGCTCGAAGCGGATGCTGTCGCCTTCCTCGACCGCCGTCATGCCGCCAGGGATCTCCTCGGCGGAGGTGGTTTCGGCGGAGGTTGGCTCCGGAAAGCGAACCACGCCGAAGGGGGTCTTGCGGTAGATCCAGGTCTTGCCCTGAGCGTCGGTATGGCGGTACGTGTAAGGCTCGACCTGCTTGGCGTCCTTGGGGATGACGGTCTGCTGCGCCGCCGGCGCGCGTGCGGCAGGCGGCTTCTTCTTGTCTGCGCCAGCGAGTGCCAGCGGAACCAGCATCAGCAACCAATACCTGGTCATGGTCATGACGAAAAACCTCACTTGCGCCGGCTACTGGACCGGCTCCCACCGGCAGACGGTGCCGAAGGGCGATGTGGAAACCACTTTACGCATGCCCTGGACCACCGCGCCGGGAGGCATGTTGTCGCCCGGCTGACAGGCCCGCACGCCCCCGCCGGCGGCCTCGCCCGGTCCCAAGGGCTTCTCGGCGAGGACCTGGGTGCGCATGGGAGGCGGCGGGGCGCTCGGGGTGCGCCCGGCAGGTTCTGAAGAAGCGCCGGCGGAAGCCTCGCCCGACGACCGCTCGCGCAGTTCCTCCACCTTCCTGGCGATCCTCTTGCCCTCCCACTCGAAAACCAGCTCCTCGGGGCTGACGGCCACCAGCTTGAACTCGCCGATCATGTCCCCCGGCTGGAAGGCGCGGTTGGGACTGTTGACTTTCTCGCTCAGAATGGCGGCGGGGCCGTCGCCGAAGTTCAGCACACCGTAGGCCACGGGCAAGGGCGGCACGGGCTTCGGCTTGACCGGCTCGATGATCACCGTGGGATTGCGGTCGGGCACAAAGAGCATCTTCTGGGCAACTTCCTCGTAGGCCACCGCGGTGAGTGGTTCCGCCGGCGGCAGGGGAACGGCCGGTGGAGGCGGCGTGGGCCTCTGCGGCGCCCGCAAGACCGCCTGTTCGCGCTGGTCGGCTTGCAGCCAGCTCTGCCAGGCTCGCCAGCCGGCCAGCGCGATCAGCGCCACCAGGGCCAGGTTGAGCAGTGTCAACTTCTTCTTCAAAACGCCGCCAGTCCTTTCTTCTCCGGCACCAGCCGACGCGGCACGACGCCGCCGACGGTCAGCCGCACGTTCAGCGTCTTCTCCTTGGCGTTGCCCGGGGCAATGCGCAACTCCCGGGTGGCGACGATCTCGGGCTGCTTCGTGAGGTCGGCCAGCAGGTTCAGCAGCTCCTCGATCCGGCACTCGAAGGTCACGCTGATCTGGACTTCGCCGTAGTCGGCGCCCAGCGGCGTGACCTGGCCCAGTTCGGCGGTCTTGGTTTCCAACGGCGGGGTGAGCGCCTTGGCAGCGCGCCGCACCACTTCCAGGAGCTGGGCCAGCGCTTGGGCTCCGGTGTCGGCCTGGATGACCCTTTTTTCGCGCCAAGCCAGCTCCGCGGAGACGCTCTGGAGGAGTGCTTCGTGTCTGGGGACATCCGCGGCCAGGCGGCGCAGGCGGGCCAGGCGCTTCTCGGCTTCCCGAGCGGGCTGGGCAGGTCTGACCGATTCTTTCTGGCTGCGGCTGGGCAGGACCAGCGCCAGCAGCGCCCAGATAGCGGCCACGCCCGCCAGCAGGGCCACAGCCCGTTTGTCCCTCTGGCGGAGCTTCATCGCGGGATCTCCTCGCGCGCGGCGCGGATGCGGAAAACCTCGTTCTTGCCGGAGCGCGCCAATGGGCTGGTGAACTCGGAGTTGCGAAACAGCGCGGAGCCGTCGAGCAGTTTGAGCAGCCCGCCCGCTTGATCGACCTCGCCCTGGATGGTCACGGAGTTGGGCGTCATCTCGAGGCTCCCCAACCAGGCGGGGGGCGCCAGCAGCTTGGTGAGTTCCTGGAGACCGTCCAGATCGGCCTTGGTGCGGCGCTGGAACCTATCCAGAAGGCGGACGCGGGTGCGTGCCTGTTCAATGGCGCGCTCCAGGGTGGCAGCTCTGGCGGTCTGGGGCTCGAGGCGGGCGATCTGGCTTTCCAGAGCGGCCAGGTACCGCCGCTCGTGGAGCGGCGAACTGGCGGCCCAGGCGGCCACCACCACCAGCAGAAGCGCAGCCAGGGCTGCGGTGGGAACGAAGATCGCGCGCGAACTGAAGGTGCGCAGCTCGGCCGGGAGCAGGTTGACCAGCGGTGACCGCCAAGGGCCGGCGCCCGCCAGCGCGGCGGCATACGATAACGCTTCCGACGGGCCGGGAGAAGCGGCAACCGCCGGCAGCAGGGCCGCCAGCTCGCGCGGGGCCGTGTCTGCCGGCAGCCTGAGCTCTGCCGCAGCCAGGGCCGAGGCCTTCTCCCAGGGCAGGTCCACGGTGGCCGAGAAGAAGGGTTTCTCGGTGCTCTCGCCGTAGAGTTCCAGGCCCTCCTCGACCTCGCCCCAGGCCAGGAAACCTCCCTCGGGCCGCGCGCCCGGCAGCCGGATGGCGCTGTGAAGTGCCGCTCCGGAGAAAGTGAAAGCGCAGGCCTTGACCCCGGCCTCTGCGAACAGGGCCGTGTAGCGCTCAACGGTAGACCGGCGCGTGATGCCCACCAGCACGGCCCCGCTCTCCCCCAGGCGCGCCCACGCCCACACCGCTTCGCCTTCCGGGAACGGGTGCAGGGAATCGACCTGGAGGGCGATGGCGGCAGGCAGATCGCGGCCAGGCACGCCCGGGAAAGCAAGCTGGCGGGCGATGACTTCACGGCGCGGCAACAGCACTGTGGCGGCCAGGTGACCGGCGCTGTGGCGCCGGAGGAACGCCGCGTACTCGGCGCCCCACTCCGCGGCGTGGCGCTCACGATAGCGGGCGATGGCGGTGGTGGCCACGCGGTAGGCGCCCGAGGGCCGCACGCGGGCCATGCTCACCATCAGATCGTCCTGGCGGACCTCGATGCCGATCCCCGCGCCGAAGGCGAACCACTTGTGGAAGGCTGCCATGCTCATCGCACCCACACGTTGTCGTACCAGCGCAGAATGTTGTATGACTCCCGGGCGCTCTCCGCTCTGATGCTGACCAGGGCCTCGACGGAGCGGCGCTGGTCGGACAGCGCGCCGCCGGCCACCAGCAAGCGCGCCGTCGCTCGCAGAGTGAACAGCGAGGCTCCGCCCAGCCGCAGGCGCCGGCCCGCCGGCCCGGCCGCCTGAGAGATGGCCATCACCTGCGCTTGGTTCCGGAAGGGCATCTGCCGCCGGGTCTCCACAATGGTGGCGATCACGGGCGGGGGGAAACCGACGGCGGCCAGCACGGCAGGCTCGACGGTGTTGATATCGTACTGCCCGGTTGCGCCGTGGACCGAGAGGCAATCCTTGAGGCCGGGGCGCCCGACCAAGCGGCCCTCCGCGTCGCGCTCGTAAGATCCGTAGAAGAGTTCCGGCGTCATGCCCCTGATGTACAAGAGTTCCTCAACCTCTTCAAAAGACGCATGGCGGGCGCGAAAAGACGGCTGGAGCGACAGATAGTACTGGTCGAAGACGGTTGGCCCGGCCGGCGCGGAGCTGCGCCAATCGGCGATGCCCGGGCTGATGAGGCGGGCCCGCTCGGGCGCCACCCCCAGGTTGAGGAGCAGCCGGTAGATGTCATCTGGAGGCGTGGTATTGAGGTTCATCTTCGAGGTTTCCGGGATGACCTCGACCCAGGCGACCCCAGAGGGAAAGGGCATCTCGAGCACCGGCCTGCCGGGCCAGTAGAAGGGTGACGAACCGTCCGGCAGTTGAAGAGACCGGCCCCACTGCACGTAGAGCACGGCGCGCTGGATGGCCCCCGTGGCCAGGTAGTAGGCCCGCGCGCCGTCCAGGGCCGTGGTGGTGCGCTCGACCTCCCCGCGGACGCTGCCGGCCAGCGACAGCGCGATGGCCGACAGCGCGGCGGAAAGCCACAGCACTATCAACAGCGCCGAACCGGATGTGGGGCGGGCGCCCCCGCC
>CAZIRH010000364.1:0-5162 GCA_964541065.1 uncultured Solibacteraceae bacterium | reverse complement strand
TGGATGATGTAGGCCTCCAACAGGTCGTCCGCCATGCGGGACTCGGACTTCGGATAGAGTCGCTGCTTGTCCAGGTAATAGCAGTAGTGACAGTCGAGGTTGCAGAGGGCGCCGGCGGGCTTCGCGAAAATCTGAAACTCGCGGGACGCTTTTCTCACTGCTCATTCTCCCGGGCAGTTCCTTCCAGGGCGAGACACTGTGCCGCCTGGCCCTGCCTGCCCGGCTCGACTTTCTGCTCGTAATGATATACTACCTGTTCGAAAAACGGATCGGAAGGAGCGTGCACGACCGTGGACCAAAAGGTCATCGATCTTTACAACCACTATGTTCATGGAGGCATGGACCGGCGCGATTTCATCGAGCGCCTGGCGCAACTCGCCGGCGGCTCGGGAGCGGCGCTGGCCTTGCTGCCGCTGCTTCAGAACAACCCTGCTGAGGCACAGATCATCCCCGACAACGACAACCGCTTGGTTGTCTCCCGCGCCGAATATGCTGCCGGAGCCACCAGGATCTCCGGCTACCTGGCGCGTCCCAAAGGGGGCGGGAAGCGCCCTGCGGTGATCGTAATCCACGAGAATCGTGGCCTCAATCCTCACATCGAGGACGTCGCCCGGCGCATGGCGATCGAAGGTTTCCTGGCGTTTGCCCCCGACATGTTGTCACCGCTCGGAGGCACGCCCCCTGACGAGAGCAAGGCTGCGCAGATGATTGGCACTCTGGACTCGCAGGAAACCGTCGCCCGCCTGGCCGCCGCTGTGCCGTTCCTGGCCGCGCATGCGGAATCGACCGGCAAGGTGGGCGTGGTTGGCTTCTGTTGGGGTGGAGGAATGGTGAACCGGCTCGCCGCCGCTGGGACCTCACTCGCTGCGGGTGTTTCCTATTATGGACGCCAACTCCCGCCTGAAGATGTGCCGAAGATCTCCGCGCCGCTGCTTCTGCATTACGGCTCGCTTGACGAGCGCATCAACGCCGGCATCCCGGCCTACGAGGCGGCGCTCAAGGCCAAGCGCAAGACCTACGAAATCCACATGTATGAAGGCGCAAACCACGCTTTCAACAACAACACGAGCGCGGCACGCTACCACCAGCAGGCGGCGGATCTTGCCTGGAAGCGGACGGTGATGTTCCTGAAGAAATACCTGTCACCGTGAGCCCTGGCGCATCGTCATCCCGGCGCTTGCAGTTGGCGACGTTCTCTGCCGGGAGCGGAAGGCTCACTCTCAGCGGATGACTCCCTCCAGCGGGCTGGAGGCCGAGGCATAGAGCCGCCGGCTCATGCGGCCCGCCTGGTACGCCAGCCGTCCGGCCTCGACCGCCAGCTTCATCGCCAGTGCCATCTTCTCGGAGTCCTGGGCTTCGGCGATGGCGGTGTTCATGAGCACGCCGTCGTAGCCCAGCTCCATGGCCAGAGCCGCGTCGGAGGCCGTCCCCACGCCGGCATCGACGATCAGCGGCGCCTCGGTGATCATCTCGCGCAGGATGCGCAGCGTGGCGAAGTTCTGTATGCCCAGGCCCGAGCCGATGGGCGCCGCTAGCGGCATCACTGCCGCTGCCCCCGCATCGATGAGCTTGCGCGCGGCCACCAGATCGTCATTGGTGTAAGGCAGCACAACAAAACCTTCCTTCACCAGCACGCGGGTGGCTTCCACCAAGCCTTCGTTGTCGGGGAAAAGCGTCTTCTGATCGCCGATGACCTCCAGCTTGATCCAGTTCGACAGGCCCACTTCCCGTGCCAGCCGCGCCGTGCGGATGGCCTCGTCCGCCGTGTAGCAGCCCGCCGTGTTGGGCAGGATGAAGATCTGCGTGCGGTCGATGTAGTCCAGCAGCGATTCCTTTGAGCGGTCGGTCAGGTTCACCCGCCGCACGGCCACGGTCACCATCTCGGCGCCGCTCAAGGCGTGGCACCGCGCCATCTCCTGGAAACTCCGGTACTTGCCGGTCCCCACGATGAGGCGCGACCGGAACTCCCGCCCGGCGATCGTCAGCTCGTCTGCCACAGTCTTCAGTGTAGCGCTCCGACTCACAAAAAAGCCCGCCCGGGCGGAGCCGGGCGGGCTCGGAACTGCTTTGGGCTGCGTACTAGAATCGGTAGCGCATACTGAACTGCACATTGCGCTCGCTCGACTTGCTGGTCACCTTGCCGAAGCTGGCGCTGGTAGGATCGTTGGTCGCACCGCCCCAGTTGGGATGGTTGGGGAAGTTGAACACCTCAACGCGGAACAGCAGCTTGTGCTGCTCCGTGATCGAGAAATCCTTGAACAAACCGAGGTTCCAGTTCTGGAATCCCGGGCTGTAGAAGTAGCTCCGCAGGCGATCGTTCACGATGGTGCCTGCCGCGGGCGCAGTGAACAGCAAGGCGTTGCTGGAATCCCTCACCTGCAACCACTGGGCGGGGTCGCTCGTGCCGCCGGCCGCGAACTGCTTCGGGTACGTGGGGCTTTGACCGTAGCCGGCGTACTTCCAGAAGTAGCCGTACTGGTTGCCGCTCCCCGCTCCGATTCCGGCATAGTCGGTCATGGTGGCGACCGTGAACGGAGTGCCCGTCTGGAACTGGGCCACGCCGCTGATGCGCCAGCCGCCCAGCGCCCCGCGGAGTAACCGCGCGTCCGCCTTGCGGAAGAACGGGAGCTCGTAGATCGAGTTGATGACGGCCACGTGGCGGGTGTCGTAGGTGCACGGCCCCCAGACCTGGCTGGCATCGTAGAGGTTGGGGATCACGTCGCGCGGGCTGGACCCGCTATCCTCACACTTGGACAGGGTATAGGCCAGTCCGTAGCTGAGCGGGGCCTTGTAGCGGCGGGTGACGCCCAACTGGAACCCGTTGTACATCGAGTTCGCATCGTTAAAGGTCATGCGGATCGCGCCGTAGCCCTTGTAAGGCCGCAGCGCGTTCACGTTGATCCCCGGGTTGGCCTGGATGGTGCCAAGCGGAGGCTGGTTGATGTTCTTCTCGCGCAGGTTGTACAGGCCGCGACGGCCGACGTAGGAGACATCCACGACCGTGCTGAAGCCGATGTCTCGCTCCAGGGTCAGGTTCCAGGTGTAGGCCTGCGGCGAGTGGAATATCTTGGCCTGCGAGTTCACGCTAAGCGGGAAGGTGGCCTTGGCGCCGCCGCCCGGATTGTCCACCAGGCCCGTGGCAACGGAAGCCATCGGCTGCAACGGTGGATTGCCGCCGAGGAAGACGGAGTCGCTCACCGGCGGGCGCGTGGTGTACTTGCCGGCCCCCACGCGAACGACGGTCCGCGGGTTGAACTGGTAGGCAATGCCGACGCGGGGCTGGAAGTTGCCGTAGTCGATCTTCGAGTAGTACTTCGGCTCGCCGACGAACTTGCTGTCGAACTCGCCCGTGGTGGCGATCGGCACACGGCCCTTGGCCCCCGCCGTCCAGCCGTCCCCCGGGATGATGATCCCGTTGTAGGGATCGCCTGTGCCCGCGATCGGGTTGCCCGTCTTCGGATCCACCTGAATGGCCTTGGCCGGATCATAGTACTTCGGGTCGAAGATGGTCATGTTCCGCCAGAGGCTGTAGTAAGGCTGGAAGATGGTGTGACGCACGCCGTAGATCACCTTCAACTTCGGCGTCGCTTTCCATTCATCCTGCCCGAACCACTCGTACATCCAGCCGCGGTACGGCGTGTAAGAGCGGGTGCCGATCTCCGCGTAGTTGTGGAACAGACCCAGGGCCACATCGCCGACGGCCACGCCCGAACCGCCCACACGGGCATCGTTGAATTCAAACCGCCCGTTCTGGTTGTCCGGGCTGCCCGGCACGCCCTGGATGTTGATCTGGTCGTAGTCGTTCTGCCCAGCTTTCTCGACCGAGAAGCCGAACTTCACCATATGGTTGTTGACGATCTTCGTGAGGTTGCTCGCGGCCACGTAGATGGGGCCCTTGGACGAAGACGGATACGGGGTGCCGGTGATCTCCTGGAACGGTGAGCCTTGAATGGCCACGGTCGGGATCTTGTCGGGACGATCCTTGGTGGCCGCGCTGAAGATGAACGGGTAGTTGATCCCGTACGTGGTGCGGCTGAACGCCGGGTTGTCGAACGTCATCAGAATGAACACCTGGTCGCGGCTGGCCGTGAGCGTGGTTTCCGAGATGAGCGTCGGGCTGAAGGTGTGGGTCCAGTTCACCGAGGTCGTCTGGTTGGGACGGTCGTAGGTGCGGGTGGAGTACAGGAAACCGGTCTGGAACGGATTGGGATCGATGTAGTGGTACAGGAACCCGCGCCAGCGGATGTTGTCCTTGGTCGAAGGCAGGATATCGACGCCGAACGAGTCTTTCCGCTGATTGAGCGGCAGACCCACCGTGCCCAGCCAGTTGCTGGTGCCTTGCGGGGATGCCAAGTTGGGATCCGGATACATTTTCAGCAGGCCCATGCCATTCGGGCTCTGCTTGGTAACCGGGATGACGTTGTTCGGGAACGGAGCGCCCGTGCTGGGGTCCTTGATGATCTTCGGCACGTTGAACCAGGTGCTCGGGGTGAGCAGCTCGCTGAAGTCGCCCTTCTTCATCAGCGGGCTCAGCGTCGAGCGTAGCCCGGTGGTCTCCTGACGCTGCCTGACCCATTCTTCCGAATACGTGAAGAAGATCTTGCTCCGGTCGGTATTGAAGAGCTTGGGGATGGTGATCGGCCCCGTGACGTTGAATCCGAACTGGTTGAACTTGAACGGGTTCCGGTAGCCCAGGCCGTCCTTGAAGGGGCCGTTCCGGTTGCGCGACCAGGAGTTGGCGTCCAGAACGTAGTTGCGGAGATACTCGTAGACCGCCCCGTGCAGGTTCGGACCGCCGCTCTTGGTGACGATGCGGATTTGGCCGCCGGCGGCCCGCCCGAACTCCGCGCCGTAGGATGCGGTCAGGATCTGCACTTCCTGCGCGGAATCTAGGTCCGCCGCGCCGATGCTGGTCCCGTTGGCCCGTGTTCGGATGGCCACCGCACCATCAAACGTGAACAGGATGTCCTGAGTGCGCCCGCCGTTCATGTTGAGGCCGCCCTGGCTCATGGCGAAGCTGAACCCGGCCAGCGTGGAGCCGCGCACACCCGGTTTCAACAGCGCCAGAAAGATCGGGTTGCGTCCGTTGAGCGGGATTTCGGTGAGCTGACTGCCCTCGATGAGCTTGCCCAGCGCGCCGGTCTCGGTCTGGAGTGCGGTGA
>CAZIRH010000363.1:0-5168 GCA_964541065.1 uncultured Solibacteraceae bacterium | reverse complement strand
GCGCCCGCGCATTTCTGCGCCCTTTGGTACACTTCTCTGAGCGGGAATCGCGATGCCGGCGGGGCGGAAGGAACTCACCTCCTGGAAGGAAATCGCCGACTACCTGGGCGTCAGCGTCCGCACAGCCCAGAAGTGGGAGACGCAAAGGGGCTTGCCGGTCAGGCGCTTCCCCGGCGAGAAGGGCCGTGTCTCGGCCGACCCCGCGGCCCTGGACCGCTGGCGCGAGACCACCCTGGAAAAACCCCGCTGGTGGACCCAGCCCGGCTTCTTGCGCCTCTGGGCCGCCGCGGCCACCGCCGCGCTATTGGTCGCCGCCGGTGTCTACCTGGCTTCCAGCCGCAAGGGCCCACCCGCGCTGTTCCGACATGAAGGCAACGTCCTGGTGGTCACCGACGCGCAAGGCCGCGAACTCTGGCGCCACACGTTCGAGCAGCCTTTCGGTCAGAACGTCACTCCGGACAACCTGCTCCAGAACCACCAGGCCTGGTTCGGAGACCTCGATGCCGACGGCCGCACTGAGTTGCTGTACAGCTACCACCCCACTGCGATCGATAAGCACGGGGTTGTCCTTTTCTGCTTCTCCCACGACGGCCGCGAGAAGTGGCGCTTCACCCCAGGCAGAAGGGTCTCCACTCGCTCGCTTGAATTCCCGCCGCCCTACCGGGTCAACAGCCTCCTGCCGCTCGCCCCGGGCCCTGACCACACCCGCAAGCTCGTCGTCACCAGTCACCATATCTCCCGCTACCCCAACCAGGTGGTGGTGCTCGCGCATACCGGCGCCGTGCTCGGCGAGTACTGGCACTCCGGCCAGCTCACTCAGGTGGAGCTGGCCGACCTCGATGGCGACGGCAGCGAGGAGATCCTGCTGGCCGGCATTAGCAACGGCAACCGTGCCGCCACGCTGGTGGTGCTGGACCCCCGCGACCTCGCCGGGGCCTCCCTCGAGGAGAACCCGGACTACCAGCTTCAGGGCTTCCCGCCCGGCCGCGAAAAGGCACGCATCGTGTTCCCGCGCTCCTGCATCAACCGGAAGTTCCACGAATACAACTGGCCTCTGCAACTGGCCTTCAGCGGCGACCGGATTAGACTTGGAGTCCGCCAGAGAGAACCGGATTTCGGCTCCGCAGTGGTTTACTACCTCGACCGCCGCCTCGGTCTGATCGGTCTGGAGTTCCCCGACTACCTCCGCAGCCTCCACCGCGAACTCGAAGCCGCCGGCCAGCTCGACCACATGCTCACCGACGCCGAAATCGCCCAACTCCGCAACATCCGGTACCTGAAGCGCCCCAACTGGTGAACCCGGTTCTCAGACCGTGCCACCCCGCGAGAGGCCCGGCCGCAGAAGCGGCGACTACCCTCTCAGCGCACTTCGACTATCAGGTCCCCAGCTTCCAGGCAGGCCTGGATTCGAGGCCATGCCCTCTCAAGCGCAGACAATAGCGCCGGCGTCCGGCAGTTCCCGAGCCGGACCCACACCAGTTGCACGCCAGCTCCGGGGATTCCAGCAAGATGGAAGAAATCCTCATCCTTGCTGATGAGAACGGTCTGGCGCTCGGCGGCAAGACGCCAGATCTCGCTGTCGGCGGCCTGTCCCAGGCCTAGGTCGAGGACGTGCTGGCACTCCGCGCCTCGCGCAGCCAGGAACCGCGCCACGGCAGTGGGAAGCTGGTTGTCGATCAGGAATCTCACGAAACCTGGAGTACCGGGTGATCTACCTGGTGGGCGGCGTATTCGATGGCCGCCAGAACGTCCTCTCGCTCCAGGAACGGATAGTCCGCCAGAATCTCATCGATTGAAGCCCCCGCGCTCAGAAGCTCGAGCACGTCGGTCACCCGAAGCCGGAAGCCCCGAATGCACGGACGGCCACCACACTTACCCTCTTCCACGGTTATCCGATTGACCCGGTCCAGCCTCATAACCCTCTCTACAGTGTATCAACCCATTCACGCCACCGCTGCACCTCCACCGGCGCGGCGAGAATACGCCTGCCAGCCCCGACCGATCTCGGCCAGCATCTCCCGGATATCGGCAGTGGGACGGGAATGCTCAGCAGCGCTACCCCCACCAGGCCGCCCGGCGCTGGGACGGGACGCCGGCGGGCGGAGCCCGCGCGCGCAGGTAGCGTCACCGCGGCTTCACAGGGAGCAAATGCGCGTCACCGCCGGACACCGGTCGAAGTCCGCGTCAAAGCTCATGATGCGGCTGACGCCGTGGCGCTCCATCACCGCCAGGTGCAGGGCGTCTCGCGCCGACAGCTCCAGCGGGTCTTCGAGGATTTCCGCCGCCCGCAGGACGTCGGGCTCCTCGATCGGGAACACCTGGTCCACATAGCGGAGCAGCGTCCCCAGCGCCGGCTTGATCGCCTCACGACGACCGACGGCCGCATAGCGGTGCAGGATTTCCTGGAGCACCTCGGCGTCGGTCACCATCCGCTCGCTCGCAGCCACGCTTCGCTCCAGCAGAAGTTGCGCGTCGGTCTTATGAGGATGGGGCGCCCCCACCAAGTACATGGGGATGTTCGAGTCGAGGAAGATCACCCCTGGTAGCCCCGCTCGATTTCGGCCAGCATCTCATGGATGTCCGCTGTAGGAAACGAATACTGCGCCGCTTCGCGAATCGCCGCCAGCTTCCGGTGGGCTTCCACTGCGGGCTCCTGGCTGCGCGCAGCCCGCAGCGTCTGCCGCACCCACTCACCCACGGTGAGCCGGCGCCGGCGGGCAATCTGGCGAATCTCCTCCATCTCGGCGTCCCGAAGGAGCACCTGGAGCCGCCTACTCATAGTATGAGTATAACCGGATCGCATGCGGAGTACAAGTCTCACAAGGCATAATAGATGCCGTGCATCCCTCCCTCGGCATGCTCGCCGACGACCTGACCGGCGCCTGCGACGCCGGCGTCCAGTTCGCCCAGCGCGGCTTTACCACCAAGGTCTGGCTCGACCGTGCGCCGCGTGAGCCGGCGGACCTCACGGTCATCACTACGAGCAGCCGCCACGACCAGGAAGAGGTGGCCCGGCGCAAGGTCGCAACGGCCTGCGCGGCGTTGCCCCAACTGGTCTTCAAGAAGATCGACTCGACGCTCTACGGCAACATCGTCGCGGAGATCGAAGCTGCCCTGGACGCTTGCGGCATCAGCGAAGCCTGGCTCGCGCCCGCCTACCTCGCTCAGGGCCGCACGGTTAGCGACGGCTGGCTCGAGGTCGCCGGGTCGGACCGCCGCGTCCACCTGCCTACGCTGCTCGGCGACCATCCTCGCATTCGCTGGTTTGACGCCTACGCCCAGGACGACCTCCAGCGCATCGCGCACCAGGCCTTCGAGACCGAGCCCCGCCCGCTGCTCGTCGGCTCCGCCGGGCTAGCCACCGAAGTGGCCCAATTGCTCGGTGGCACAGGCATTCCTGCCTGTGTCGAGAGACCCACCTCCGGGGAGATCCTCTTCGTCATCGGCTCGACCAACCCGGTCACCCTTGCTCAGGTTGCCTACCTCAAAGCGCACCACCCCGAAGCGGAGGTGATTGCCGTCGCCGAGCTCCTCAAGCGCCCCGCACCGCGCGCCCTCGTGCTCTCCGGCGGCGACACGGCCCTGGAAGTCTGCCGCGCCTTGGGCGTCCTCGGCATCCGCCTCGCGCGCGAGATTCTCCCCGGCATACCGCTGGGCAGGCTCATTGGTGGCCGCTACGACGGCCTCACTGTCGTCACGAAGGCTGGTGGCTTCGGCAGCGTGGACGCGCTGCTGGCGGTGGCAGACTACTTGTGACTCACCGCACCTGCGATCGCGTCCAGGCCTCCATGAAGTCCTTGCCGCGGTACCGGATAGTGCGGTCATCGACCACTTCGGCCCCCGCCCGTAGTGCCGCGTCCATCGGCAGCGAGTTGCGCGTCGTGTACTCGTACTCCAGCGTCACCGGGCCATCGATGCGGTAGGGCCGGATCTGGCCGATCTTCTCCATGGCCCGCCGGGCGCTCTCCCGGATCAGGTCCCGCGCCGCCGTCGCCGAGAGCGACAAGCACGTGTGTCGCCCCAGGCCCTCCTTGACCACCGCCACCTCCGCCTGCGGAACGATATCGAGTAGCTCCTTCGCGGCGGTCTGATCGCCCGTCAGCAGAATCACCGGGATCTTGTACCAGCCCGCTATGGCCGCGCGCGTGCCGATCTCCCCCACCGGCTTGCCGTTCATCAGCATGTTCTGTATTCCCAGCGAGCTGTAGCTGTGCGCCATGATCCCGGCACGCACGCCAGCCAGGCTATGCTGCCCGAGGAAAGCCACGCCCGCGTAGCCGCGCTCCATGGTCATAGTCACGCCGAGGCTGCCCATTAGCAGCCTGGCCTTGGGGTGTGTGGTCAACGCCGAGAGTGTCTGGCTGCCGTCGTGGCCGTCCCAGACCACTACCTCATCGGCCCCGCCCGCCAGGAAGCCCTCGACGGCCGCGTTGACCTCGCCCGTCAGCAACTGGCGCAGCTCCGGGTCCCTCTGGTCGGTCTGGTCCTGCCGGCAGATGCCGGCCACGCCTTCGGCATCGGTAATGACGAAGATGCTCTTCTTGGGCTGGCCCCAAACCACGCAGGCCGCCACCAACAAAAGGGTCAGGTACGATTGGCTCTTCATGGGCGATAGTATATGCCGCAGGTGGCCGCCCTACAATGTTGGTAGTGGTCGAGCGCGTCCACCAGACGATCTGCCGTTACGCCATGTTGGCGCCGAAGCACCGGGTGGGGGTGGCGGTCTCCGGCGGCGCCGATTCCGTCTGCCTGCTCGCGGTGCTCGCGGCACTGGCGCCACGCTGGGAGCTGAGGCTCGAAGTGCTGCACCTGGATCACCAGTTGCGGGGCGAGGAATCGGCGCAGGATGCCGAGTTCGTGCGGGAGATGGCGGCGCGGCTGGGGCTGGAGCTGCATCTCGACCGGGTGGATGTGCGCCGCATCGCGGAGGCGACGTGCGACAATCTGGAGCAGGCGGCGCGGCGGGCCCGGCGCGAGTTTTTCCTCGCTTTCCTGCGAGCGGGCCGCCTGGACCGCGTGGCCCTGGGGCACACCCGCTCGGACCAGGCCGAGACCGTTCTGTTCCGGCTCCTGCGCGGCGCCGGGACGCCGGGCCTGGCGGGCATTTGGCCGGTGACGCCGGAGGGTTTCATCCGGCCGCTGATCGAGGTGGATCGCGGCGCGGTGCT
>CAZIRH010000362.1:0-5177 GCA_964541065.1 uncultured Solibacteraceae bacterium | reverse complement strand
GAGGTGGGTGTAGCCCATGCGGCGCGCGTAGGGGACGAGGCTGTCGGCCAGTTCGCGATAGTTCAGCGGCCGGTTGTCCGGCCCCCGCAGCCAGGAGCCCAAGTGGACCTCGTAGAAGGAGACGGGCTGCCTGAGCCAGTCCGTGCGGGCGCGGCGCTCCATCCAGGCGGCGTCGCCCCAGGCGTACTGGTCGAGGTCCCAGACCACCGAGGCGGACTTGGGCGCGGTCTCGCCGAAGAAGGCGCAGGGGTCGGCCTTCAGCTCCCGGTAGCCGTGGTGGCGCGAGCGGACGTGGTATTTGTAGGCCGCGCCCGGGGCGAGCCCGGGGATGAAGATCTCCCAGACGCCGCCCTCGCGCTGGCGCATGGGGTGGCGGCGCGTGTCCCAATCGTTGAAGTCTCCCACCAGGCAGACCACCTCGGCGCCGGGCGCCCAGACGGCAAAGCGGACACCGGGCACGCCCTGGCACGCGAGGAGGTGCGCGCCGAGCGTCCGGTAGCCCTCGTAGAGGGTTCCCTCGCCGTGCAGATGCAGCTCGAAATCGGTGAGCAACAGCGGGAAACGGTAGGGGTCGTCGAACTCGACGGTCTGGCCGCTCGCCAGCTTGACGCGCAGGCGATAGGGGCGTGGTGTCCCCCCCAGCCGCGCCACGTAAAAGCCTGCCGGGTGCTTCTTCTGCATCGGGGCGCGGGCGTCCTCGAGCACCACCTCGGCTTCGCTGGCCTGTGGCAGGAAGGCGCGCACCAGCCAGCCGGGATTGCGGGCGGAGCGGCCGGCGTGCGGGCCCAACACGCGGAACGGGTCGGCGTGGTAGCCCTCGACGATGGCCTCAACTTCCTGGCGTCTCATCTGCCGCTATTATGGCAGGGATGAGCCTGTTCGATCAGCCGAAGGCCGAACTGCACCTGCATCTGGAGGGCTCGGTAGAGCCGGAGACGCTGCGCGAACTGGAGCCTGCGCTCGCGCCGGAGGAGATCGCAGCGCGCTACCGGTATGCGGATTTCGCGGGCTTCATCGAAAGCTACAAGTGGGTGATCGGTCACCTCCGCGGGCCGGAGGGCTACGCGCTGATTACACGGCGGCTGCTGGAACGCCTGGCGGACGAGAACGTGCGCTACGCCGAGATCACGCTCTCGGCCGGCGTGATTCTGGGCCGGGGGCAGGATTTCGCCGCCATCTACGAAGCCGTGCGACGGGAGGCGGAGGCGGCGCGGGTCGGGGTGCGCTGGGTTCTGGACGCCATCCGCCAGTTGGGCGCCGAGCACGCCCTGGAGGTGGCCGAGCTGGCGGCCCAGCGCGTGGATCAGGGCGTGGTGGCTTTCGGCATCGGCGGCAACGAGGCCCTGGGGCCGGTCGAGTGGTTCGAGGAGGCCTTCGTGTTCGCCCGCTCGCGCGGGCTGCGGCTCACCATACACGCCGGGGAGACGGTGGGGCCGGAATCGGTGTGGGGCGCGCTGCGGCTGGGCGCGGAGCGCATCGGACACGGCATTCGCGCCGTGGAGGACCCGGCGCTGCTCGAGCACCTCAGGGAGCACGACATCCCGCTCGAGATCTGCATCTCGAGCAACGTGGCCACCGGGGCCGTGGCCAGCCTGCGGGAGCATCCGCTGCGGAGGATCTACGAGGCCGGCGTGCCGGTGGTGCTCGGGAGCGACGATCCCGCCATGTTCCACACGACGCTGACGGGCGAGTACGAGCTGGCGGCGCGCGAGTTCGGATTCTCGGAGGCGGAGCTGCGCGGCCTGATGGGGAACAGCTTCCGCTACGCCTTCCGGGCGCCCGCGGCCTGAGAAGGCGCGAAAAAAACCTGGGGACACGCCTGCGCTCATCCCCAGGTGACTGGTTTGAGGCGCTCAGCCCGGAGTGTCCCCGGTTTTTTTCTGAGGCCGCTCGGCGACGAGCGCGCGGAGCTGGGATTCCAGTTGCTCGACCCGCCTGGCCAGCTCGTCGATGGCCTGGCCCTCAGGGTCGGGGAGCTGCGAGTGCTCGAGTTCCTCGTTGACCTCGACGCCGCGCATGCGCACCACGCGCCCGGGGACGCCCACCACCGTGGAATGATCGGGCACCGGGTGGATGACGACCGACCCGGCGCCGACCTTGACGTGGGCGCCGATGCGGATGTTGCCCAGGACTTTGGCGCCCGCGCCGATCACCACGTGGTTGCCGAGGGTGGGGTGCCGCTTGCCTTTCTCTTTGCCGGTGCCGCCCAGGGTGACGCCCTGGTAGAGGAGCACGTCGTCGCCGATATCGGCGGTCTCGCCAATCACCACGCCCATGCCGTGATCGATGAAAAAGCGGCGCCCGATGGTGGCGCCCGGGTGGATCTCGATGCCGGTCAGGTGCCGCGCCAATTGCGACACCATGCGCGCCGGGCAGACCAAGCCCACCTGGTAGAGCTTGTGGGCCAGCCGGTGCAGCAGAACGGCGTGAAACCCGGGGTAGCAGAAGATGATCTCGAGCACGCTCTTGGCGGCCGGGTCCTCGCGGAAGATAGTGTCGATCTGCTCCTTGATGGCGCGGAACATCTCTTTTCATTATTATCGCCGAAGCAGGGAGAGCATCTGGTCGGTTATGCTGGGGAAGGTGGACCATGTTCGAAAACAGGCTCGGCAATCAGCGCATGCCTGAGGACCCGGTTTTGGCGGAAGTCGTGCGGCGCTTGGCTGAGGCCTACCTGCCGCTACGCATCTACCTGTTCGGCTCGATGGCGCGGGGCGACGCCGGGCCGGACAGCGACTATGACCTGTTGATCCTGGTGCCGGACGACGCTCCGCCCGAACGGCGTCGCAGCCGGCTCGCGTACGAGGTCCTTTGGGGGACGGGAGCGGCGGCCGATGTTCTGGTTTGGACGGTGAGTCAGTTCGAGAGCCGAGTCCACCTGCCGGCTTCGCTGCCCGCCACAGTGACCCGCGAGGGAAAGCTGGTTCATGCCGCATGATCCCGCTCTAGTCTCTGAAACTCGCTCCTGGCTCTCGAGATCTGCGAAAGATCTCAGCGTCGCGGCATATGAACTGGAAGCCGCGCCGGCGTTCCGGGAGGACATCGTCTTTCACGCCCAGCAGGCGGTCGAAAAGGCGTTGAAGGCTTTCCTTGCCTGGCATGGCCGGCCTTTTCGCAAGACCCACAACCTCGTCGAGTTGGGCGAGGCGTGCCGGGAGCTGGACGGGACATTGGAGGACCTGTTGCGGCAGGCGGCTCCTCTGACGGAATACGCCTGGAAGTTCCGCTATCCGGGCGAGCCGGAAGAACCAACCCGGGAGGAGGCGGATGAAGCGCTGCGGCTTGCCCGTCGAGTGTATGACGCCGTCCTGAACCGGCTGCCGGCCGAGACGCGAGGCTGAGGGGGTGCTCGGCACGGCGTGCAGCAGCCGGAGGAACCAACTCAACGGAACGCAGATCGAACATCCGCGGCCCGGCGTGCTATAGTCAGTGGTATGCCGGACGGCTACCTGCCGATTCTCATATATGGCGCGCTGGCCCTGGCGTTCCCGGTGGTCGTCCTGATGGTGTTCAAGCTGCTCCGTCCGGAGCGGCCGGGCCGGGTGAAGGAAGAAGCTTACGAGTGCGGCATCCGCCCCACCTCCGATTCCCGGGGGCGCTACACGGTGCGCTTCTACATCATCGCCATCCTGTTCGTGATCTTCGACGTGGAGACCATCTTCCTGTACCCCTGGGCGGTGCGCTACCGGCAGTTGGGCTGGTTCGGGGTGGCGGAAGTAGCGGTGTTTCTGGCCATCCTGATGGTGGGCTACGTGTGGGCGTACAAGAAGGGCGCGCTCGAGTGGGTCTGATTTGACGAGTGAGCGGCTCTACTACGCAGACTCCTACCTCACCGAATTCACGGCGCGTGTGCTGGAGTGCCATGCCGAGGGGCGGCGCCTCTACCTCGACCGCACGGCCTTCTACCCCGCCTCCGGAGGCCAGCCGCACGATGTGGGCTGGATCGCCGGCGTGCCGGTGGTCGAGGTGGTGGAGGAAGAGGAGCGCATCGCGCACCTGACCGCCGAGCCGGTCAGGGACGCCGAGGTGGCCTGCCGCATCGACTGGGCCCGCCGCTTCGATCACATGCAGCAACACAGCGGCCAGCACGTGCTTTCGGCGGTGCTGGTGGAGCTGTTCGGCATTCAAACCGTGGGTTTCCACCTCGGCGCCGAGGTCTCGGCCATCGACCTGGCGGCCGCCGCGCTCGAGCCGCGGCAGATCGCGGCCGCCGAGGACCGGGCTAATGAGATCGTCTTCGAGAACCGCCCGGTGACGATCACCTTCGAAGAGGCTTCCGCGGACCTGGACTTGAGGAAACCTTCGGAGCGGCAAGGCCGGCTGCGCATCGTTTCCGTCCAGGGTCTGGACCGCAGCGCTTGCGGCGGCACGCACGTGCGGGCCACGGGCGAGATCGGGTGCGTGACGATCCGCCGGGTGGACCGGGCGCACGGCGGCGTGCGCCTGGAATTCCTGTGCGGCCGGAGGGCTCTGGGCCGGGCACGGGCCGATTACGAGCTGCTCTCGCGGGTGGCCCGCGAGCTATCGGCGCCGCTGGACGAGGTTCCGGCCCTGGTCGCAGCCCGGAGCCAGGAGCTCGAAGCCGCGGAAAAGGCCCGTCGCCGGCTGGCCGCCGAACTCGCCGGTTTCCGGGGCCGGGAACTCTATGCCGCGACGGCGCCGGACGCTGGCGGTGTGCGGCGTGTCTTGAGGCGCTTCCCCAAGGGCGCTCTCGACGACGAGCTGCGCGCCACGGCCCAAAGCTTCACGGCCCAATCCAAGGCGGTGTTCCTCGCCGTGATCGAGGACCCGCCGGCGCTGTTGCTGGCGGCGTCGAAGGACGCCGGGCTTCATGCCGGCGAGGCGCTGAAAGCGGCTCTGGTGCGGGCAGGCGGCCGGGGCGGGGGCAGTGCCGTCATGGCGCAGGGCAGCGCGCCTTCCCGGGAAGCGCTCGAGCAGGTGGTAGTGGCGCTTCAGGGCTGAGGCCAAGTCTCTCTGCGGCAAGATCTTATGGTAGAATTGACTGAGTGCGACGAGGCCTCCGCACGAAGCGAACATAAGGCGAAGATCGCGCTCCCGGTCCAGGAGTCACTTTGGCCAACGCTGAGCAGCCGCATCCACCCCCCCCCCCCCCCCCGCCACCCCCCGCCCCCCGGGCCCCCCGGGGGGCGGCCGGCGGCGGCCAGGACCTGGTCCCC
>CAZIRH010000361.1:0-5178 GCA_964541065.1 uncultured Solibacteraceae bacterium | reverse complement strand
CAACTCCGCGATGAACTCGGTGTGACCGCTGAAGCGCTCCCCTGAGAGTCTGATGGCCTCCTTGCTGACCGGCGCGGTGACCAGGGCGGCGGCTTCGCCGGCCAGACACAGGCGGACGGCCTCGCGGACGTAGCTGAGCGCGGCGCGGCCACAGGCGGGATCCATCCTGCCGGGGACGGCGTGAACGCCGGGCGCGGGTTCCACGATGGGCGCCGGAGGGAGCGCCAGTCCGGTGAGCGCCTCGGCCGCGGCCAGCACGGCGCGGTCGCCCACGATGATCCAGCGGGCGAGTGAAGCGATGAGGGGCTCGGCCAGGGCCTTCACCACCACTTCGGGGCCGACTCCGGCGGGGTCGCCCATAGTGACGGCGATGGCGGGCAGCGGGGGCGGCACGGGCACTCTTGAGGATAACCGGGTTTGCCGTTGAAGTGGGCGATCAGATGCGGGGATCCGCGATACTCTGGCGTGACGCTCTATGTGCGCCGCAGCTTCCAGGAGCGCATCGCCAATGCGATGAGACCAGCACCGAGGAGGACCAGCGAGCTGGGTTCGGGCACGACACCGCCGCCTCCACCCTCGACAGTCAGGTTGTCGAAGGAAACGATCAGCCAGTTCTCCGTGGTATCGTTGATGCGGATTCTCTTGATCAAACCGGCATCGGCCTCCCAGCCCGCGAAAGCCATGGACACGTCGTAAACGGGAGAAACCGGTACGGTGCCCAAGAGGGTGTCGGCCTCGTCAAAGAACTGCACGTTCCCCGGGCTGCCCCCTACCCAACCGCCGGCGCGCAGGACGGGCGTTCCGAGCACGATGTCGATGAAGTCGAACTCGTAGTCGCTACCGAGGCACTCTGCCGTCACACAGTTGCCCCCGCCAAAAGCGTAGTAGCGAAGGTAGGTAACCATGGTGGTGTAAACGTTACCGTTCAGCGTGACGGGGATTGGATTGTTCTGGGGCCAACCGAGCCCATCGTACGTCTCGATCACCGGGCTGACGAATCCGCCAGGGCCGATGGCCCCGGCATTCAGGGCCAGCGAGAAGACTACCAGGAGTATGGTCGTGAGAATTGCGTGCGTGGGTCGAGTCATGGAAGTCGCTCCGTGTCCAGATTCTGTCAAATATTCAGGTGTTGAAATCCCAAACTCCAGATTATACCACCGATGATCTCCGCGGTAACACTTTTTTTGGGGGGCGGTACCGGGACCTATAGTACCTGGCTGGCAAGCAGAACGGCTGGAACTGCCTGAAGCGCAAGGTGTGAGAAGGTGGTGGCTCAGGCCGCCCGGCGGCGCCGGGCGAGCGCCAGCAGCGCTCCACCGGCCAGCAGCAGGCTGAAGGTTCCGGGCTCGGGGATTGCGGTCGTCCCAAGGTAGGCCAGGCCGCGGATGTCCTGGGATGTCGGTCCAATGACCGCGATCGTTCCGGCCGGCGTGACGGACACCAGCGGATAATTCTCTGCGTCGATGTCTACCGAGTAGAACAGGCTGGCGGCCGGGTTGGCAGCCAGTCCGTGCCAGTCCAAACCGCCGCCCTGATTGTTGATTACCGTATACGCGCCCGTGGCCAGATTGATGGTCCCGAACGTGTACGCGTTCACGTCGTCCTCGGCCCACGCCACGCGTGGCGCGAGCTTCAGTTCGCCGCTTTAGTTGCGGCCATGCCGCGCTCTGAATCCGCGTCCGGCCCCGCCCGGCGGGAACGTGCTATAACGAATCGGTATGGAGCCTAGAGGTGATATCGCCTTGATCGGTCTGGCGGTGATGGGCCAGAACCTGATCCTGAACATGAACGACCACGGCTACACGGTCGTGGCTTACAATCGCACCGTCTCCAAAGTGGATGATTTCCTGAACGAACCTGCCCAGGGACGCTCGACCATCCTGGGCGCGCACTCGCTCGCGGAGATGGTGGGGCTGCTGAAGCGGCCGCGCAAGGTTATGGTGATGGTCAAGGCGGGCAAGGCGGTGGACGATTTCATCGAGCTGCTGCTCGGGCATCTGGAGCCCGGTGACCTGATCATCGACGGCGGCAATTCGCACTTCCCGGACACCATCCGGCGGACCAAGTACCTGGAGTCGAAGGGGCTCCTGTACATCGGCACCGGCGTCTCGGGCGGCGAGGAAGGCGCGCGGCACGGGCCCTCGCTGATGCCCGGCGGCAGCCCCGCGGCCTGGCCGCTGGTGAAGGACATCTTCCAGGCCATCTGCGCCAAGACGCCGGCCGGGGAACCGTGCTGCGACTGGATCGGGGAGGACGGCGCCGGCCACTTCGTGAAGATGACGCACAACGGGATCGAGTACGGGGACATGCAGCTCATCTGCGAGGCCTATCAGTTGATGAAAGACGGCCTGGGGATGAGCAACCCGGAGATGCACGAAGTGTTCGCCGAGTGGAACCGGGGCGAGCTGGACAGCTACCTGATCGAGATCACCCGTGACATCCTGGGCTACCAGGACGAGAACGGCGAGTACGTGGTGGACCAG
Organism: uncultured Solibacteraceae bacterium; assembly: GCA_964541065.1. Lineage (GTDB taxonomy): Bacteria > Acidobacteriota > Terriglobia > Bryobacterales > Bryobacteraceae > VFZS01. The sequence continues at coordinate 2,695 of CAZIRH010000361.1, read as the reverse complement.
ATCCTGGACAAAGCCGGACAGAAGGGCACCGGGAAGTGGACCGTGGTGGCATCGCTGGACGCGGGGACGCCGCTCACGCTGATCGGCGAGGCCGTGCACGCCCGCTGTCTGAGCGCGATGAAGGACGCCCGGGTGGCCGCCGCGAAGATCCTCAAGGGACCCCGCCGCCCGTTCCGCGGCGACAAGAAGGCGTTTGTCGAGGACGTCCGCCGGGCGCTGCTGGCCTCGAAGATCGTCAGCTACGCGCAGGGCTTCATGCTCATGCGGGAGGCCTCGAAGGAGTACCACTGGAACCTCAACTACGGCGGCGTGGCGCTGGTGTGGCGCGGGGGCTGCATCATCCGCTCGGCGTTCCTGGGCAAGATCAAGGAAGCCTACGATAAGAAGCCCACGCTGGAGAACCTGCTGCTGGACAGTTACTTCCGCGGTGTGATCCGGAAGTGCCAGCCCTCCTGGCGGCGGGTGGTGGCGAGGGCGGTGCAGATGGGGATTCCGACGCCGGCGTTCACCACGGCGCTGGCGTTTTTCGACGGCTACCGCAGCGCGCGGCTGCCGGCGAACTTGCTCCAGGCGCAGCGGGACTACTTCGGCGCGCACACCTACGAGCGTGTGGACCGGCCGCGCGGGGAGTTCTTCCATACCAACTGGACGGGCCGCGGCGGCGCCGTCTCGGCCAGCACCTACACAGTGTGAGCGCCACCTGGAGAGCACGATGCCATACGGTCTGAATATCCGTCCAGAAGGCGCGCTGGACTTCGTGTCGCTGGGCGCGCTGGTCCACCGCCTGGATCCGGGGACCATCCCGTTCCGCAAGGCCACACAATGCCAGATTCACGTGAGCGGGGGCGAGTTCAACGTAGCCGCCAATCTGGCCGACTGCTTCCGCCTCCAGACGGGCATTGCCACGGCCATGGTGGATTACCCCATCGGCGATCTGATCGCCGAGCGAGTGAGGGCCATGGGGGTGCGGCCCTTCTACAAGCGGTTCAAGCACAACGGGGTGAACGGGCCGAACATGGCCACGGTATACAGCGACCGGGGCCAGGGGGCGCGTCCGCCGGTGGTCTTCTACAACCGCTCGAACGAAGCGGGGGCGCTGCTGAAGCCGGGCGACTTCGACTGGAAGGCCGTCTTCGCCGGCGGCGTGCGCTGGTTCCACAGCGGCGGGATCTTCGCGGCGCTGTCGGCGACCACCGGCGAAGTGATCATCGAGGGCATGCAGGCGGCCAAGGCCGCCGGGGCGGTGGTCTCCTTCGACCTGAACTACCGCGCGAAACTGTGGGACATCTGGGGCGGCCACCAGCGCGCGGTGGAGGTGATCGCGCGCATCGTCGAGAACGTGGACGTGCTGGTGGGCAACGAGGAAGACCTCCAGATGGGCCTGGGCATTCCCGGCCCGGACGTGGTCAAGAAGTCCAAGCTCGACCCGAGCGTGTTCATCGCCATGATCGACCGGGTGGTGGAGAAGCATCCCCAGGTCAAGGTGGTGGCGACGACGCTGCGCGAGGTGCACTCGGCGAACCGCCACAGTTGGAGCGCGGTGGCCTGGATCGACGGAAAGACCTACCCCGCGCCCACCGCCGAACTGGACATCTTTGATCGCGTGGGCGGCGGAGACGGGTTCGCGTCCGGTTTCTTCTACGGCCTGTTGACCGGCGAGGAGCCGCAGGAAGCGGTGCGACTGGGTTGGGCGCACGGCGCGCTGCTGACGACTTTCCCCGGCGACACGACTATGGCGACCGTCGAGCAGGTGCGGGCCTTCGGCTCGGCGCGCATACAGCGCTGACTGGCATGAGCACGCCCGAGGTTCACGAAAAAGCCGCGCGTATCCGCCTGCTGCTGATGGACGTGGATGGCGTCCTCACCGACGGCCGGCTCTACAACGTGCCGGACGGCTCGGGGAAGGTGGTCGAGACCAAGGCCTTCGATTCGCAGGACGGCATCTCGCTCCAGTGGCTGAACGGGAAGGGCATACAGGCCGGGGTGATCAGCGGGCGGTCGTCGCCGGCCACCGAAGAGCGCTGCCGGCAGTGCAAGATCGCCTACGTCTACCAGGGCCACGTCGAGAAGATTCCGATCTTCGAGGAGATCGTGGCGAAGGCCGGCGTGAAGCCCGAGGAGGTGGCCTACGTGGGCGATGACCTCACCGACCTGGTCATCATGCGGCGCGTCGGTCTGGCGGTGGCCACGGCCAACGCGCGGCCCGAGGTGAAGCGGCACGCGCACTGGGTGACGCGGGCGGAGGGCGGCCGCGGCGCGGTGCGCGAGGTAGTCGAGCTGTTGCTGAAGGCGCAGGGGCACTGGGACGACATCCTGCGGAAGTACGACGCCTCATGAGCGAGCGAATCGGCCTGCTGATACACGCCGAGGCCGGCCCCGGAATCCTGCACCAGCTCACCGGGGTGATCGCCCAGCGCCAGGGCGATGTCACGCTGGTGGAGATCATCGAGAACCGGCCCCCGGAGGCGCGCATCTACTTCGAGATCGAACTGCCGGGCGCGCCCGAGGAGTTACTGGCCGACCTCCAGGCGCTGCCGGTGGTCCGCCCGGCAGAGGCGACAAACCGGGACCGGTGGTTCTTCCGGCCGGGGGCTTGTCGGGCGGCTTGTCGCCGGGGGCCTTGTCGGATCGCCGGGCGCCCCCCTTCACGGGCGGCGGCGTCTGCCCCTTGCTGGGTTGCTGCTCCGCGGGGGGT